>JAIDUB010000081.1:103767-116098 GCA_029060405.1 Duncaniella sp.
CGCTGTGAAGATCAACAAGCGCACGGTGAATTTCGAGGATATTACCCGCCACGTGAGCGACTATTACAACATCAACCCCGACGACATCTTCACCAAATCGCGCAAACGCGAGATATCCGATGCCCGCCAGATGGTGATGTTTCTGGTGAAGAAGCACACCAAAATGCCCCTCAAGGCAATAGGCGCCCGCCTGTCGCGTACCCACGCCACCGTGCTCTATGCCTGCAACTCCATAGAGGAGCGCCTACCCATCGACAAGAAACTTCAGGAAGACATCGCCGCCATCGAAAAAGCGATGAAAGAGTAAAAGAATAAGGAAAATAGAAAAGCATATTGTTAAATTTTCCAGAGCGCTGGAGATTTAACGATATGCTTTTTTAGTCCACTAAATTCTATGAATGAATAAAAGGGATATTATAACTCAACGTTATGAAATCTTTAATAAGAGAGGGAGTGTATACATTGACTTATTTAAAATGCTCGGGTCCATATACGCCAAAGTCAGGATCCTTTTCAGGCTGCCAAGTGCGAACTTTTATTATTGGTTTTTCGGGGTCGTTAATATCTACCATAAGGAATAGGTAACCTTTGTCGCCATAATTTGAAGAATAATACTCCTGAGAGATCTGTATAGCATAAAGTTCTCCTCCTTTCCCAAGTTTTCTTACTTCGTTGTCTGCGAAACGCAGATTGATGAATTCTTTGCTTGCAAATCCATTCTTCAACTGCTTGAGATATGAGTCCTTCGTATGACGATTATATTTTATAATATCATGTTCAAAGTCCATACCTTGTATTTCGCCAGTTCTGCCTTTTCGTGCCGGTACGTGCGTTACTATACCGGTGATGATAACTGCATCATCATCGAAAATAGACGAGATATAATCGAGGCGTTTTAATGCGTAGGCAGTCTGATAATTTTCAAGAAAGTTCATAATGGCAAACCGGGCATTTTCGCTCCATACCCCTTTGCCTAATATATCTGCTTCGGCGGTCTTGCCAAGTCCGAAGGATATATTGTTGATTTTTCCATCTCCATCGAACGAGAGAATAACTTCCTCTACAAATGATTTTCTCATTCCGGATTTGAAGGAAAATGACATTTGTAAGCCACGTGCTATGACATTATCTCCATATTGATAAAAAGAATAGGTTGGCGTACCGACAATTTTTGCTCTCCCATATTTAATCAGACGATCATAAATATCTTTTGCATCAGGAGTAAATATTCCATCCAATTCATCGTATCGCTTATTGACGACAGCAGAGGCGAGATTGTTTAGAACTTGCTTATACTTTTCGTTGTCGCTAAGTGAGGTAGGCATTTCGTATATAGCCGGAGAAATGGATGCAAAAGAATTGGATACTAAAGATTCAGTATTCTTGGGGTTTTTGACATGTGCGACGGCATCCGATTTTATAGACTTGTATGCGTTACGCATTGAAATACTATTCACAGAATTAAGCACATTTTCAACTTCACGGTCGATATGAGCTTCCCCTCGATATTCATACTCAAATTTTAGTTGATAGTATGAATTCTGACTGCCGGGAGGAAGTTCGAGCACACCTACACCATCTTTTGCTGAATAGATGTTGCTCCAATCCCGACCATCGAAATAGGTATAGTCAATCGAATTGACCGGTTTTCCTTGATATGTTATGCGAAGTTCGAGGTCATCGCCGGTTCGTCTCAGGACATCAATTTTAAGATTATCAAAAATCTCATTGATGTGATGAGGAATCCACGTGACAGCAATGAATGATTCATCATCTTCATTTACATATTTATACTCATTTGGATCTTGCAACGTCTTTGTAAGAGCCAAGGCCCAGTATAAATCTTTTAGCGCGATATCTATCTTGCCTTGTTTTTCAGCTTTCAGAGCCGAAGAAATATAGTCGGATATCTTATGCTTACGACTTTCAAATATTTTGGCAATATCAGAACGTTTTATCCATCTTCCAACATGTGCGTCCGGCTCGTTTTCGAGAATAACCTTTTCTGTATTAGTAAGAGTAGCAGACGAGTAGGTATTGACAACTGAATTGAAAGTGCTGTTTGTTTCTACCCCCGCGTTTGTAACTGTTTCAGTTTCGTTGACAGATACTTTTCCGGAAACGTGTAATGAAATTTTACTGATAAGATCATTAAGTGCTTGTTTGTCGGCTTCAGCGACAGTGGTTCCCCATCCTTCACCCCACAAATATGCATTTGAGTTCTTTATCGACTCCCAATTTTGAGCGAAAGCCGGGAACGCGATAAGAGCAAGTAAGAGAATGAATATGTTGACTCTTGTTCTCATTTTGGTGTAAATCCTTCGTTTACGAAGTCGCTAACTTTTTGAGCATAACGCTGTGCGGTTTCTGATTCTTAAAAAAGTATTCCATTGCGCGAATACGAGTACGGGTGGCTATACCTTCTTTCATCAAGTTGGGTTATCGCAGGACTATTTAGAGAGCAAGGCGAAGCCCCATATTACTTGTATTGTAAGTTCCTTGATCTTTTTCGCAATTATCTGCACGATCTACATATGTACCGCCATAGGAAGGATATGATGCGCCTGAAACTAATTCTGAAACGTTTCCCGACATATCATAAAACCCTAATTCGTTTGGTAGAAGCTCCTTTACCGGATGTAGAGCGCCATTAGAATTTTCTTTATACCATCCAACGTTAGAAAGGATATCGCTCCCCGAATAAATATATCCCTGAGTTTTTGCACCACCAATAAAAGCGTATTGCCATTCATTGTAGTTCGGACATCTAAAATTTAAGCCGGTTAAAGACTTAATTTGAGTTAAAAAATCAGTGAAATAACTGTTGCATTTAGGAAGCTGACTTGTTGAATTTCCTCCCATAATGGCGTCATATAACTCTTCGGTTGTCTCTGTCTCGGCTAAAAGAAAGTTGCCATTGGTGTAAGATACCGGTATCATCGTAAATTCAACATTGTTAACTTTAAATATTGCAGAATTTGTCCAAAGACCGAGTGAAGACTCAGTCGGTATTGTCATATATCCGCTCTCTCCTTGCCTATACATAGAATTGGAGGGAAAGCGAGTATACGCGGAGGTTTCTGTAATAAGATTTAGACGAGGTGCGTTTGGATCTGTAAATTCGCCATAAATATATGGAGTATAGTTTGAAGAAACTGTAGTCGTTACTGCATTATAAGTAATATTGAATTTTCCAGAAGAATAGTCAAATGACGAATAATGAGAAATTCCAAAGATTGTTATATTTTCACCGTTAGAACCTGCGAACCGAATTCGGCCAGTTTTCGGTTTCAAATTTGCTCCAATGGAAAGTTTGCCGTTTTGATAATTATATGAGCAATTATTGTCTTCGTATATAGCACTATGTGGAGATAGAGAGATTACGGTTCCACCTTCGGATTCTATCTCGTCAAAATATACAGCGGTACACATCGTAGAGTTACCTTCAGCTAATTTCCCATTATAACTTAGCAGCCAAGAGCCACTGCTATAGGTCGCATAACCATAAGTTATAAGTTGTCCGTTGGAAAACGTGAGATATATTGTATTTCCATCGACCCACTGGCTTTCGGCACGACTTTGAAGTTCATCAGTAAATACTGATCTTGATACATTTAGTGTCAAATCACAAGTGTGCCATTGATCGGTTTCTTGTGACACATCGGGAAGATTGTCTTCGTCTGAGCAACCGCTTAATAAAGCCATAAAGCATAGGCATAATGACTTGAAAGTCGTTTTAATGTAGTTTTGCATATATTTATGATTGATTAATTATTCCAATTACTATCATCAGACCAACCTCCTAAGCTAAAATCGGAGGCAGTGTCTTCATTATTGTCCCAATCTTGATCATTGCCATAATCATCGATGTTAACATTTGCTGAATCATTCTCATCTGAATTTTTGTTCCAATCTTGATCTTTGTCGTAGTTATCAATGCAGATATCGGCTGAATTATTATCAGCTGAATCCCAATTTTTATCAGAATCAAAATCTGATAAATAAACTGTTAATATCGCTTCAGAGGGGGTAGTCAAATTCGGTGCTAATGATGGTGTGAGATTGTCATTAAAGGTCTCTTCGCATCCAGTAATGAATAATGCAAGTATAATAAGCAATAAGTATGGTAGTGTTTTTTTCATCATCAGAAGAATATGTTGAGACTTACATTACAATTGAAACCATCGGCGTAGCCTTTAATTTTTGATGACACATCGGAAAGTGCCTTGAAACCGTTGGATTTACTTATTCCGACAAGATATTCGGGAGAAACGGATAGACCCAGCCACGGAGCTAAAGCAACTTTAAATCGTAATCCGCCTGATAAGCTCATGGCATTAGCTCCATTTGCAGCACTTTCATAGCGATTGGCCGGCTCCGGATAGCCCTCTGTTTTCGTATACTCCACAATAGTTTCTTTTAGACTGATGATGCGACATCCGATCTGAGGGGTCAGTCGTATACGACTATGAAGTCTGATGCCATAGCCGAACTTGATATTCCCACCAAATGGTTTATAAGTAGCTGTAAATGGAGTGGACTCACCTGATTTATCTCTCCAATAAATCAATTCGCTATTGGTTAGTCCCAACAGATAATTGCCCTCAATGTTAACATTGTGGATGAATCCTCCGAGGCCAAAATTCAGTGACATCATTCCGCCCATATTGCAACCGACTTGCATGTAAAACTCGTTAGAAAGAATATAATTGCGATGCAATGGAATAGTCATATCCATGGTATTACCATCCAATCGCATATTCTTCGACACTGTAGAATATCCATGAGCTGAAAGTGTAACACGATAGTTCCCGGCAATACGATTGATATGCAAAGGGGTCTTACCTTCATCTTTCCCATCTATTGATATATATGCTGAAGGTGTTGAATAAATTGTGGCATCACAAAAGTCTGTAAGGACTTGGTTGATGCGCTCGGTCTGACCTTCTTTAATATCGACATCAAATTCTTCTGTTTTATGACCGGGTAAAACAATTTTGATGTGGTGTGATCCAATCAAAAGGTGGCTATTAATAAAATCAGTAAAACCTGCTGCCTTAGCACCACCATCAATAAATACCTCAGCATTGCTCGGTTGAGTCTTTACCTCCAATGTGCCATAAATAGGCAGAGGTTGTGAAAGCGAGAGCTTTCGTGGTGTATCTTTTACAACGTTTATTTTTTGAGTAATGGTAGTATGACTAATTTTCTTGGCTTCGATAATATGTTCACCGGCTTCGAGCTTACCTTTCCAGTGACCAGTACCAATTAATTCTCCGTTATTGTAGATTTGTGCCTCTTTATCGCCGTCCACAACTATCTCATATTCGGCATAGTTAGGCTTCAATAAAGGAGTAAGAGTTACAGTAGCACTATCTGTCATTGTTACTTTTTCCGTATATGGTAGGTATAATTTTTGATAGACTGACAAATGATGCATACCGCTCTTTAAGGGAAACTGAGAAACAGGTAAAGTTCCAACGCGAACATCATCAATGTACAGTTCTCCACCCTTGGATTCTGATGTGGCATTAACATTCAAATAGCCAAAGGCCTGTTTTAGTCGTACTGAAAGAGTCTGTTTATTCTCTTTATCATTTATAATAACTTGGGATTCTTCAGGGTGATAATTATTCGCAATAACACGATAGTTATGGATACCAAAGGGTAATGTTATTGATGTACGACCATTAAAATCCATATTCTGTTTTAGCCCATTAATATATAGTTCAGCATCATGAGGAGTCACTTCTACGTCTAAAACTTGCGAATTGTCGTAATCCACTACAAGAGTATTGACTTGATCTGATGTCAAGTCCATAACATATGTACGTCCTTTCTTCAGGCGTCCTCCTAAATCATAATCTTTTATAGAACCGAACTGCGGGTGTTGGATGCTAATTTTCATTACTCCGTTAGGGACGTACAACCATATTTCTCCCGGATGCTCAGAATTTTGCCACTCCGTATGTGTTATTCCTAGTGAGCCTACATCAAAACTGAAATTCTTTTGTGTGGTTGATATTTTTATTAGAGCGCATTTTTCGCCATTGATGTCAAAGCGAATCGTCGGACTGACATTTGCAGTCTGGTCTGCTTCATCAATTCTAAATGAAGCGATGGCCATTTGCCCAAATCCGGAAAGAGTGCAAAGTCCAAATAGTACTACTATGAAGATTCGTAATTGAATGTGAGGCATATTTATAGGCTCATCGATTCTGCCTCCTAACTCCCTAATTCAGCTGTTGAGTATGGATGAAAAAGAAAAGAGGGGAATTTATCGCGCCTCTATCATAAACAAACTGGCTCGCCAAAGCCAACAACCTGAATAATATTGAGGGTAGAATAAACAGCCCCTCTGGATTTGTCTATGGGAGATTCGATAAAAAAGAATCTGTAGTATAGTTGCGACAAATACAGAAGAGCGTCTAATCTCACTCTTTCTCAGGTTGCTTAGTTGAATTGGCGATTCGTTTGTCTGAGAAAGAAAGCTTGACACTTTTCTTAACTGACGGTATTTCTCCTCCATCAGATAATGCAAATGTAGGCAATTTTTTTGAGATTGACGCTCATATAAGCAATTTATTCTACAAAAATAGGAGTTAGATGGAAGACGAGTCTATTGAAATGGAATTTATAGAAATAAGTATCAGTTTAATCATAGTCTCGGACGGAGTTATAGTTAAATATAAAATGGCTCATACCCGTCAGTGTATAAAAATAAATACCGGGGGCGGTACGGCACCGTCCCCGGTAAAATCAACGTCAAAACTATTGTTATTTTCGAGCCGTAAATAAGAATTTATAGCAAATAGTTCGTTATGCGAATGCGTGGATCGCAACATCGGTGAGCCATATCCACAGCGGGCAGAAGCCTACGAAGAGAATCACACTGAGGGTCAGTGATGATGTACCGGTGGCAACGTAAGTATTGTATTCGTCGGCGATGATGATGCCCGAGAAAGCAGGGGGAAGTGCGGCTGCTACTACAAGCATGCGGAGGTTGGGCTCATCCATGTGGAAGAGAAGACCGAGTGCGAGTACCACTGCGGGCATAACCACCATTTTCATAATCGAGCCAAGGATAGCCTGCCAGTTGAGGGTGACCTTGATTGACGACAGGGTGATACCGGCCGAGAATACGGCCATTGAAGCGTTGGCTTTGGCGATGAGGTCAAATGAAGGGCTGAGTTTAGCTGACCAAGGTATACCTACGAGTACCCATACCACTGCAAGGATAGGAGCCCATGCGACAGGCTGCTTAAGTGCATTCCATACAGGCTTCCAAGCGCTCTGCTTGGCTGCATTGGGATTCTGCTTGGCAAGGGAGGCATTCATCAGTGAGAGACCTACAGGGATACCGATAGCATTTACCACGATACCTACGATAGCGACCACAAGGGCGACTGCGGTAATGTTGTATTCATAAGGTGAAGCGAGGAAGATAGGTTCCAGCACGGCAAATCCGAGGAAGCCGATAGTAGGCGAACCGCTGATAAGGGCTGAAATGGCGGCGTCAGCGCCGGTATTTTTCTTGAAGCAATACTTGAATACGAAATATACAAGCATGAAGCAGGCCATGATACCGATAGTGGAAACCAAAGTAAGCTTGAGGTCTTTCACGAGATCCTCGCGCGAAGCCTGTACGATAGATACGAAAAGGGCTGCAGGAAGTGCGAAGTCAAGCACGACCTTATTGAATTTCTTGGCATCGTCACCGGAAAAGGCACCTTTCTTTCCGGCAATGAAACCGGCAAGCATCACCACGATAATCGGGACGATTGCATATAATATCACATGTTCCATAAAAAGGGGAATTAATAGTTAAAATTATGAGGTAATCTGCCGGGCCGGGAGGCCCGGCAGGGATATTAATGATTAAGCCTGATTATCAGACGGTGTAGTCGATAAGAGGTGCGGGATTGAGGTAACCGATGTGGCCTGATTCCTTACCGGAGTCGGCGGCAAGCTGCACGTTGATGATGGCGGGAGCCTTCGAAGCGATAGCTTCCTTGAGTGCGGCATCGAGTTCGTCGGTGGTCGATACGTAGTATCCCTTGCCTCCGAATGTCTCCGCGATCTTCTCGTAACGTGCGTTGATATCGAGGGTGGTAGGAGCGGGAGCATCCTTGCCCGAGGGGTCTACACCGATACCGTTGTAGATACCGCCGTTGTTGAAGATCACTACGGTTACAGGGAGTTTGTAGCGGCAGATTGTGGCGACATCCATACCTGAGAATCCGAATGCCGAGTCACCCATCACGGCTACGACGCTCTTGCCGGTCGATACGGCTGCACCGATTGTAGAACCGATACCCATACCCATGATTGACCAAGATGCGCAGTCAACGCGGTGGCGGGGAAGCGACATATTTACAGTATCGCGGGTATCATCGAGGGTATTCGCGCCTTCGTTGATGAGGATAATATCGGGATTGGATTCGAGGATAGGTTTGACCACGCTCAGTGCACTCCAGTGAGTCATAGGCTGAAGTTTGGCAGCGTCGGCCAGACGGGCTGCGAACTTGGCGTTTTTCTCCTTGGCCTCGGCCTGAAGTGAGGGTACCCATGTGGGATCAGCCTGAGTCTTGGTCTTTGCAAGTCCTTCGAGGATAGCGTCGAGCGAAAGGTTCATATCACCCACAACAGGTGCGGCGATAGGCACGTTGCGGTCAATTTCGGTAGGCTCAACATCGAGCTGCACAAATTTCATGTCGGGATTCCACTTGCCGCGGCCGAAAGAAAGCATCCAGTTGATGCGTGCACCGATCACGATAGTCACGTCGGCCTGCTCCATGATAGTGCTTCGGCAGGAGAGGGCGCTGAGCTCACCATCATCGGGAAGCACACCCTTGGCCATTGACATGGCGAGGTAAGGAATCTTGTAGGTCTCGACGAGTGTCTTGATCTTGTCTTCGGCCTGCGCGTAGGCTGCACCCTTACCGAGAAGGATGGCGGGACGCTTGGCATTGGCGATGATTTCCACGGCGCGAGCCACGGAGTCAGCGTTAGGAGCTACGGGCGAAGCTACATCTACGGGCTGGTAGAATAGTTTCTCGGCATCTTCGCGGTTCATGATCTCACCGAGGGCGGGAGTGGTCATGTCGATATAAACACCGCCGGGACGGCCGCTTACGGCTGCACGGTAGGCACGGGCTACGGCTGCAGGAATATCTTTGGCGTGAGAGCAACGGAATGCGGCTTTCACGAGAGGACGGGCTGTATTGAGCTGGTCAAGCTGCTCGTAGGTACCCATGTTCATGTCGACCATCGTGGGATCTGATGCACCCGAAATCTGAATCATAGGATAGCAGTTGACGGTCGCGTTGGTGGTAGCGGTAAGACCGTTGAGGAAGCCGAGTGACGATACTGTAAGAAGCACGCCCGGGGTTTTGGTGAGGTAACCGTGGGTGGCGGCTGCCATACCGGCCTGCTGCTCGAAACGGAAGCCGTAATAGTTGATACCGACCTTCTGCATAGCGTAAGCGGCTTCGGTCACAGGAATACCTACGAGACCATATACGTCCATCAGATTCAGTCGGCGAAGAGATTCTGCCAGAATATACATACCGGTCACCTGCTCGGGGAACTGAGGTTTTGCGGCAGGAGTAGCGGCGGGAGTTGTTGTAGCTATTGCCATAATAGTTTGTTTTTTTGTTCTTGTTAGTTGAAGTGAGTTATTTTTTTAATGTAAAGCGGCTTGCGAGAGTGCTTTCAGTCGCAAGCCGCTCTGTGTGTTCCGAGTGTTAGCGGGGTGGAATTACATCGTGCCGTTAGCAAGAGGTTCGGTAGTACCGTTCTTTGCCATTTCAGCCTGCTGCTCGGCAGTGTATCCGAGGGCGGTGAGCACTTCGGCGGTATTTTCACCGAGGGCGGGAGCAGGACCGTAGGTAGGCTGATAATTCGACATTGTGAAAGGACATCCTACGGTGACAAATTCACCGATTTCGCCACCCTGATTGATGCGGACGAGGGTATTGCCGTCGTAGAGCGATTCATCTGTCATGATTTCCTTGGTGGAGAGGACGGGACCTACAGGTACACCTGCCTTGCCGAGGATATCGGTAACTTCAAATTTGGTCTTGTCGGCTGTCCACTGACCGATGCGGGCGTAAATTTCCTGTTTGTGACGGTCACGTGCGTCGGCGGTGTTGAAGTCGGGGTTGGTAAGCCAATCCTGGAAGCCCACTGCGTTGCAGAAGAGCTCGAAATCTTTGGCGCCACGCTGAAGGATGATATATACGTAGTTGTTGGCGTCAACTTCGGTGTCATAACCGCCGGCGGGTTTACATTTGTAAGTCCATCCGAGCACGCCGCCACCTTCGATATTACCGGCGCGAGGTACACAGTCGCCGAACTTACCGTCAGGATACTGCGGGAACTGGGTAAGATAGCCAATCTTGTCAAGAGTAAGCTGGTCGCGGGTCTTGATACGGCAGAGGTTAAGACATGCGTTGTGCATCGACTGATAAACGTAGACGCCTTCACCGGTCTTTTCACGCTGCATAAGGGCTGCAAGCAGACCGATCAGTAGGTGCATACCGGTATTGGAGTCACCGAGAGCCGCACCGCTCTGAGTAGGAATATTGGCAGGACCTTCATACATACCGGTGGTAGAAGCGGCAGCTGCGGTCACCTGTGCCACAGGTTCGTAAGCCTTGAGGTTGGCATATTTTGAAGATACAGGGAAGCCCTTGATTGTACCGTAGATACAGCGGGGATTGAGAGCGTGAACGGCTTCCCAGCTGAAACCGAGCTTATCCATAGCTCCGGGGTGGAGGTTTTCAACGAATATATCGGCTTCCTTTATAAGTTTTGTAAGCACTTCCTTGCCGTCGGGAGTCTTGGCGTCGAGAGTAAGCGATTTCTTGTCGGAATTAAGCTGCAGGTAATAGTAGCTTGGCAGATCGGGATTGAACTGAAGTTCCTTACGGGTAGCGTCACCCACGCCGGGGCGCTCGATCTTGATAACGTCGGCACCCAGCCATGCGAGCATCTGGGTACATGAAGGTCCTGACTGTACTTCTGTGAAGTCTACTACTTTAATTCCTTGTAACGGTGCGGTGTTCATAATTGTTTGTTTTTAGTATTGTTGTAAAAGTTGTTTTATGTTGTTTGACTATAAAACATCGGTACATTAGAAAAAGTTATTAAAAATCTGTTAAAAAATACTACAAGCGCCTTGCGGATTAACGCAAGGCGCTTGTATATAAGAGGATAGACGGAGCTGAAGCTATCCGTCAATGGATTATTTTATTCAGCGGCGTTGAGGATTTCGAGCATCTTGATGGCCGAGGTGGGGATGCGGGTACCGGGACCGAAGATGGCTGCCACACCTGCGCGGTAGAGGAAGTCATAGTCCTGAGCGGGTATCACACCTCCGGCGGTGACGAGGATATCCTCGCGGCCGAGTTTCTTGAGCTCGTCGATAACCTGCGGGATGAGTGTCTTGTGACCTGCGGCAAGCGACGACACACCGAGTATGTGCACGTCGTTTTCCACAGCCATGCGGGCTGCTTCGGCGGGAGTCTGGAACAGCGGGCCCATGTCGACGTCAAAACCGCAGTCGGCATAACCGGTAGCAACAACTTTGGCGCCGCGGTCGTGGCCGTCCTGACCCATCTTGGCAATCATGATACGGGGTTGGCGACCTTCGCGCTTAGCGAATTCTTCGGTCATTTCACGGGCTTTGAGGAAGTCGGGATCCTTCTTGGTTTCTTCAGAGTACACGCCTGAGATAGTTTTGATTACTGCTTTATAACGGCCTACTACTTCTTCGCAGGCGTCGGAAATCTCGCCGAGTGTGGCGCGCACGCCGGCAGCCTTGACAGCGAGGTCGAGGAGGTTGCCTTCGCCGGTGCGTACACATTCGGTAATAGCCTTGAGGGCTTCCTTCACGGCATTTTCGTCGCGGTGAGCCTTGAGGTCAACGAGGCGTGCCACCTGATCCTTGCGCACCTCGGTATTGTCGATTTCGAGAATATCGATGGGGTCTTCGTGATCGAGACGGTATTTGTTGATACCCACGATGGTCTGACGTCCGGAGTCGATGCGGGCCTGAGTGCGTGCCGATGCTTCCTCGATACGCATCTTGGGCAGACCTGACTCGATAGCCTTGGCCATACCGCCGAGTTTCTCGATTTCCTGAATGTGATCCCATGCGCGACGGGCTATTTCGTCGGTGAGCGCCTCCACATAGTAGGAACCGCCCCACGGGTCAACCTGCTTGGTGACCATGGTTTCTTCCTGAATGTAAATCTGGGTGTTACGGGCGATACGGGCCGAGAAGTCGGTGGGGAGGGCGATTGCTTCGTCGAGCGCGTTGGTGTGG
>JAIDUB010000082.1 GCA_029060405.1 Duncaniella sp.
GTCATATCCATCTCGTAGCCGGATTCGTGGCCGACAAAGATGTCACGACAATATTGCGCATGATAGCCACACTCCCATTGACCGAAGGCGTCTCCCTGTCGCTTTACCTCACGGCGCCGTCCACACCGCGACGGCTGGAAGCCGAATCCCTGCTTGCCCTTGCCGAGAAAGAAGGACTCGCGGCGAAAGCTTATCCTGACGTCAAGTCGGCTCTGGAGGCAGCCCGGGACAATTCGGCAAAGGATGACCTGATTTTCATAGGCGGCAGCAATTTTCTTATAGCGGATCTGCTTGGCTAAGAACTTTCACTCCGGCGCAGACGTTGAATAATTAACAGAAATCTCATTAACTTACGCAATACATGGAAAAGACTTGGAGATGGTTTGGCCCTACAGACCCCATAACGCTTCCGATGCTCAGACAGATAGGTGTGGAAGGCATAGTGACTTCACTCCACCACCTGCCCGCAGGTGAGGTATGGACTGAGGACGAAGTAGTGAAAATGCGCGATTATATCGAGGACAGCGGACTGCGCTGGAGCGTGGTGGAAAGTCTGCCCGTGAGCGAAAGTATCAAGTACGGCGGAGCTGACCGCGACAAGCTTATCGACAATTATATCGAGAGCCTGCGCAATCTCGGTAATGCGGGCGTTAAGACCGTGTGTTACAACTTCATGCCTGTGCTCGACTGGGCGCGCACCGACCTCGAGAACCCCAATCCCGACGGGACATCGAATCTGTATTTCAATATGGCCGAAATGGCATATTTCGATATCTACATTCTGAAACGCAAAGACGCCG
The DNA here is from genome assembly GCA_029060405.1 of Duncaniella sp. Lineage (GTDB taxonomy): Bacteria > Bacteroidota > Bacteroidia > Bacteroidales > Muribaculaceae > Duncaniella. The sequence continues at coordinate 801 of JAIDUB010000082.1, forward strand.
AGAAATCGTGGGATGCGTCCACACTCGCCCGAGTGGAGGAGCTCCGCAAGAAAATGACTCCCGAGGATGAGAAGCGCCTTGTCGATAATATTATCGTAAAGACACAGGGGTTCGTAGGAGGAAACATATCGGAGAGCGACAACGATCCTGTAGCCAAATTCAGGCAGCTTCTCGACCTATACAAGGATATCGATGCCGACAAGCTGCGCGAGAACATGAAATATTTCCTTGAAAAGATAATGCCCGTATGCAATGAATATGACATTAACATGTGCGTGCATCCCGACGACCCTCCCATGCCTCTGTTCGGGCTGCCGCGCATAGTTACCTGCGATGCCGACATCGAAACATTTCTCAACGCGGTCGACAATCCTCACAACGGACTGACTTTCTGCGCCGGGTCGCTGAGTGCCGGCGCTCACAACGACGTGGTCGCTCTTGCCAAGAAATATGCTCCGCGCACTCATTTCGTACATGCCCGCATATGCCGTGTGATGCCCGACGGCGATTTCAAGGAATCGAGCCATCTCGACCCGCGGCTTATTGAGATTGTGCGCACTTTTGAGCGCGAGCGTCCCGGTGTGCCCATGAGAGTAGACCATGCGCCCCTCATGCTCGGCGACGAGAAGATGGGCTATAATGCCGGATATTCATTCCACGGACGCATGCTTGCTCTGGGGTATGGTTTCGGGCATAATGGCAACGGTAAACACTGAAAAATAATCAATCGCTTATGAACGAACTCTTTTCAATCAAAGATAAAGTGGTGGTGATTACCGGAGGAACCGGCGTGCTCGGCCACTGCATTTCACGGTATCTGGCTTCGCAGGGCGCTAAAGTCGCCGTGCTCGGGCGTCGTGCCGACGAGGGTAAGGCAATAGTTGGGGAAATAACGAGTGACGGTGGCGACGCGATATTTCTCACCACCGACGTGCTCGACGCCACGATGCTCGAAAAGAACCGCGACGATATTCTCGCCCGCTACGGGCGGATCGATGCCCTGCTCAATGCGGCCGGGGGCAATATGCCCGGTGCCACAATAGCTCCCGCAGGCAACATATTTGACCTTGACATTGACGCTTTCCGCAAAGTGGTGGATATCAATTTGTCGGGCACCGTACTCCCCACTCAGATATTTCTCAGGCCTATGGTCGAGGCCGGAAGCGGTTCGATAGTGAATTTCTCGTCGATGGCGGCTTTCCGTCCGCTTACCCGCGTGGCGGGATATGCGGCGGCCAAAGCCGGGATAAGCAATTTCACTGCGTTTCTTGCCAATGAAGTAGCCAAGAAATTCTCTCCCTCCATACGCGTAAATGCCATTGCGCCCGGATTTTTCCTCACTAATCAAAACCGCTCGCTGCTCACCAATCCCGACGGCTCTCTTACCGAGCGTGGTACCGACGTGATCCGTCAGACACCTTTCGGCCGCTTCGGACGTCCCGAGGAACTTTGCGGTACCATTCAGTATCTCATATCCGATGCCTCATCGTTTGTGACAGGCACGGTGGCCGTGGTCGACGGCGGTTTCAATGTATTCGCAATGTGACAGTAAAAATGAAAAATTCAATTATAACGTTTTTGGTGGCGGCAATCACCTCTTTTGTATCTATGGCACAAACGGATTCAACCCTTTATATCGACGGCTCGCAGGGACGTCTTTACACATGCGTCACTCTCCCCGACGGCGACGGCGCTTGTCCTATGGTGATTCTCTCACACGGCTTCGGTTCCGACATGAACTCCCCTATCATCGCATCTCTTGCCAAGGAGTTGCCTGCAAGAGGTATAGGTGTGGTGCGGTTTGACTTCAACGGTTGCGGAAAAAGCGACGGTGAATTTCAGAACATGACCGTGCCTAATGAAATCGAGGATCTGATGGCCGTAATATCTTGGACAAGACTTCAGCCGCGCACGGAAAGTATATCTCTCACGGGACATTCGCAGGGCGGTGTGGTTAGTGGAATGGCTGCCGGGACTGTAGGTGAAACGCAGATTAAATGCCTTGCGTTGCTGTCAGCTGCCGCTGTGCTCCGTGAAGACGCTCTGAGGGGCAATACTCAGGGCGCGAGATACAATCCGTGGCACCTTGATCAGCCTTACTATATCGTTCCGGGTCGTAATCTCAAGCTTGGCAGAGCATATATACAGACCGCTATGACGCTACCAATTTACGAAACCACCTCGCGTTATTCAGGTCCTGCTCTCGTGCTTAACGGCATGGCTGATGTTGTAGTGCCTTACACCTACGGCGAACTATATCACAAACTCATGCCGCAGAGCCAACTCCAACTCCTCCCCGGAGAAAACCACGGACTCACCGAGAATCTGCCTTACGCCACCGGCTTGGTCGCCGACTGGCTTGAGCGACAGCTCAAACCTTGAGTAATTGCTCCACAACTACCGCATTATTGTGTTCGCGGTCATGCGAGGAATATAGCAACGTGACTACAGAATGGGAGGCGATAGTCTGCGCCAACTTATCAAAAGCCGGATTGGATTTCAGTTCGGCTTTATATTTTTCTACAAACTGAGGCCAACGCCCCTCGGAATCGGCATGAAACCATTCACGCAATTCTGTCGACGGAGCGATATCCTTATCCCACAAGTCATAGTGAAAAGTTTCGTGCGAGAGTCCGCGCGGCCACAAGCGGTCGATATATACCCTGAATCCGTCGGTTGCTTCGGCCGGAACATAAGCCCGTTTTATCTTAAGAGTCTGTATCATGATAAGTTAAATTTATACCTAAAACAATTTAGATCAGGTGAATGTTTTCTTGAACAATCCGGCCGTTACAGATGTTATAATTGCATATTTATGAACAAACTAAAAAACAAAACGAATTATGGACAAGTACGTATGTGAAGTGTGTGATTGGGTATATGATCCCGAAGTAGGTGACCCCGACAACGGTGTAGCCCCCGGCACAAAATTTGAAGATATTCCCGATGACTGGGTATGCCCCGTGTGCGGTGTCGGCAAAGACGAATTCCGCAAGGAGGACTAATTCAGCATCCACTAAAAAACATAGTCACGCGACATAGAGAAACCACTCTTTGTCGCGTGATTGATTTTCAGTAAGTTATACTTATTTTCGTAATTTTCCAAACATTTAAATCGCCATTTTTCGTAATTTTCCAAACATTTAAATCGCCGTTTTTCGTAATTTTCCAAACATTTGGCATTGTATCATCAGCCCGATGACTGTATAATTCTTGTCGATTTTATAAAAATTGGCTAACTTTGAATATCGAAATTTTTCAGAAAATGACCGACAATATGATTGATCTTTGCCTTGACATTGCAGTCAGGGCGCATCGGGATCAGAAGGATCTCGACGGAAATCCGGTAATACTCCATCCTCTCACGGTGGGATTGAAAGGCAAGAATGCCCACGAGATATGCGCCGGTTTTCTTCATGATGTAGTGGAGGATACCGATATCACTTTCGACGATCTACTTGCCGAGGGGGTGGCTCCTGATATCGTGGATGCGTTGCGTTTACTCACTCACGACAAAGGAGTGGAATATCTCGATTACGTGAGAAGAATAGCAGCATCGGGCAATAAGCTTGCCATTGCCGTGAAACTCAACGATCTCTCCCATAATCTCGAGCGAGGCCGACGCATGGGCTATACCCGTCTGGTAGCCAAGCACGAATCAGCCCTCAGGGAATTTGAGAAGATACTTTCACCACAATCTTGCCGGTGAGATTTCTCTTCTCGGCGAGCATATGAGCCTGTGAGATTTCATCGAGGGTAAACCGCGCTGCAATCACCGGATCGATGCCGCCCTTATCAATCAGCTGCATCATTTCCGAAATCTGCATGGGCTGAGGTGCATTGCTGTAAAATCCCGTAAGATACACACCCGAAGGAATCTCCTTGATCGGATCGAAATCCTTGAGTCCGTATACACCGCCAAGCAGTCCGGTGTGGCACACAATTCCATGCACTGCTGTCACCCGCAGCGAATCGCGGAGCGTGGAAGCACCTATCAGTTCAAGCACCTTGTCGGCTCCGCGGGGAAAGCGATCCAGAAATCGCAGGCGGAAATCATCTCCCTCCGTTATTACATCGTCGGCTCCGAGTTCTCTGAGAAGTTCAGCCTTTGCTTGGTTGCGAGTGGTAGAAATCACGGTCGCCCCCATAACTTTGGCAAGCTGCAAGGCTGCGATACCCACGGTGGATGTGCCGCCGCGTATGAGTAAGGTATCTCCCGCTTTCAATTGGAGAGAAACTCCCAGAGAACCATAGGCCGTGTAAAATGTCTCGGGCACGGCTGCAAGTTCTTCCGCGCCAAGTTGCGAATCGACAGCAAAGACGTGGTCGGCCGGCACAAGGCAATATTCGGCATAACTGCCGTCGAAGCTGCGCCCCATTCCGCCCATCAGCGCCATTACCCGCTGTCCTTTTCTGAATTGCGTATCAGAAGGATCGGCCACCACTCCCACACATTCTATGCCCGGGATAATCGGCTTCCTGATATATGGCTGAGCAACCTCAAACTGCCGGAGCAATACTTCCGAATGATTCAGCCCGAATGCCTCCACTTTTATCAAAACCCGCCCGGGCACGACTTTCGGCACGGGAATTTCAGTAACTCTCATTTCTTCAGCCTTACACGGCCGAGTCAATACTACAGCTTTCATATTTCTTTCCAGCATTGAGGATCAGGGGCATAGAATGAGCGGTGATAACCGTAGGCTACCGCCGGACATCCGCGACAGAAACGCAGCAGCTCACACTTGGCGCACTTCTCGAAGCGGTCATACTGCCTGTAACGCTCCATTTCTTCACCAGTCCACAATTCATATAAAGGTTTCACAAACAAGTTGCCAACCACACTCTCAAATCTCCGGCAAGCCATTACATTGCCGTCGGGTTGGATGGTAAAATGACAGTCGCCGCAATGACAACCGTCGTATATCACGTCTTCGTCACAGTCAGCCGGGATTCTGAAAAGTCCTTTTTCATGCAGGTACAGCGTCCACAGATGATCTTTAAGATTAAATACCGTGCCCGAATCCTTGTGTTGCTCGAATTTCGTCCACATCCTGTCGAGAAAATCCCGGTACTCAAGCGGAGAAATATGTGTGCTTTTTTCCTCAGAAGTAGGACAATAGCGCCCGAATGCAAATACATTGACTCCTTTTTCCACCACAAGGTCAACTATATCGGGAATCTCATCGATATTTGTACCCGATACAGTGGTCATGACCGCCACGCGGATACCGTTTCGCTTCAGCACGTCGATTTTCCCGACCGTGGTGTCAAACGATCCCGGCTTGCGTATCGCATCGTGGGTGTCGCGCATACCGTCGAGCGAAAGCTGATATTTCTCACATCCGAGCGACTTCATCATCCGGCATGTCTCATCGGTGAGATGAAACGGATTGCCGAGAATGGTAAACGGAATATTGCGCTCATGCAGCATGGCGAGTATATCGCGGAAATTGCGATGGAGAATCGGATCGCCTCCGGTGATATAGAAATACGGAAGGCGGTTCATGCGCCGGCACATATCCGCACATTGCTCTATTACCTCTCGGGCTCGCGGGAGCGGCATCTCGATAATGTGGGGATGTCCTTCCGAGAAAATATAGCAGTGCTCGCAGCGCTGGTCACAGCTGTCGGTGATATGCCACTGAAATGCAAAATATTCCATTCTTTGCTATGGTTACGTTATACGCGACTCCGACAGTAAAAGTGCCGGAGCCGCGTGACAATCTTGAAGTTAAAAAAGATTTACTTCTCTCCTGCGCCACAGGCTGAGCCGCAGGCTGCAGGCTTGGGTTCGGGCTTATCGTCGCCGGCACCGCAGGCCGAGCCGCAGGCTGCCGAAGGTGTACCGTTTTCAGCTTCAGCGCACAGATAGGCCTGTGCCGTGTGGGGGAACAATCCGTTGGAAACACGTTTCATAGTCATTGTGGTTTTGAGGGTTTAACATTTGGTTATCACGTGCAAAAATACACCTTTACATTCACTTTATCAAGAGGTTACTATTTATGCATATAGTAACCTTTTTATCACTTTTGCTCAGTCTCAGTCTATTGGGCAGCGAAAATTTTTTGAGAAAAATTTATCTTGTGGCGCAGTGTCGGAAAGCGATTTTTTATCATTAACTTTGCGATGAAAAGCAATGCCTTAAATGAGAAAAAAAGAACTATATAACTCTATTATCGAGATATGTCCGGTGAGAAACGTGATAGCACGTTTCGGCAACAAGTGGGCAATCCTCGTACTCCTTGTAATCAGTGAAAACACACAGGTAAGATTCAACGAACTGTCGCGCCTGATACCCGACATCTCCACCCGCGTGCTGTCATCGACACTCAAGACGCTCGAAGCCGACGGCCTGATAATGCGCACCGTATTTCCTCAGGTTCCACCGCGGGTTGAATACTCGCTCACACCGTCGGGGCAGTCGCTCATCCCCATCATCATGCAGCTCACCGAGTGGGCGCAGAGCAATATGAAAACTATCATCGGTCACCGCCGGCAATTTGAACGTGACACCGAGTAACGATGCATGATATCTGGAATCCATGGCATGGCTGCACCCGCGTCAGTGAGGGATGCAGGCATTGCTATATGTATTTTCTCGACCGCAGCCGCGACCGCGACGGAAGCCGCATCTACCGTACGCAGTCGTTTGACTATCCGCTGAGCAGATCCCGCGACGGAAGCTACAGGATAAAGAGCGGGGAGCTGATACGGGTGTGCATGACCTCTGATTTCTTCCTCCCCGAAGCCGACCGCTGGCGCGCCGATGCGTGGACTATAATACGGCAACGTCCCGACGTGAAATTTTTTCTGCTCACCAAGCGTCCCGAGCGTGTCATGCAGTCGCTTCCTGCCAACTGGGGAGACGGCTGGGAAAATGTGTGGCTCAACGTATCTTGTGAGGATCAACGCAATGCCGGCAGGCGGCTGCCATTGCTGCTCGAGTTACCTTTCCGCCACAAAGGATTCATGGCTGCACCGCTCATAGGCAAGCTGGATGTCGACAGTTATCTTGCCACAGGGGCGATTGAGCAGGTGATTGCCGGCGGCGAGAATTACGATGGTGCCCGTCCATGCGATTTTGACTGGATAAAATCACTGTCGGAACAATGCAAGCGCCACGACGTAAGGTTCTGCTTTATCGAGACCGGTACCGTATTCATCAAGGACGGGCGTACATACCGGATGCCCGACAAGCGTATTCAGGCAGAAATGGCATTTAAGGCCGGAGTGAATCACGAAGGAAAACCGATGAAATTCAAGTTGCACGACCCGCTCGGATTTGAAATCGACGAGACGCAGCTCTATCGTCCACACTACCGCGACTCGTGCCTTACCTGCGGCAGCCGCCCCATATGCAACGGATGCAGCGACTGCGGCAAATGTGAATAACAAGAATCGGCAACCTTTGCGATTGCCGATCCGGGATATATTTGGGTTATAGAATTAATAATTCTTGGCTTCGATTTCAAAATATGCCTGAGGATGCTTGCACACGGGGCAGATTACGGGTGCTTTCTTGCCTACATGAATGTGGCCGCACTCCTGACACTGCCATACGCGGTCATCGTCGCGCGAGAATACGATGCCTTCTTTCAGATTGCCGAGCAGCTTGAGATAGCGCTCCTCGTGGTTCTTTTCGATATCACCTACAAGTCTGAAAAGCTTGGCGATGTCAGTGTAACCTTCCTCATCGGCTACCTTGGCGAAGTCATAATACATATCGGTCCACTCGAAATGCTCGCCAGCGGCTGCGTCGACAAGATTAGCCTCCGTTCCGGGAACTTCTCCGCCGTGGAGCAGCTTGAACCATATCTTGGCATGGGCTTTCTCGTTGGATGCAGTTTCGGTAAATATCTGTGAGAACTGTACGTAGCCGTCCTCCTTTGCCTTCTTGGCATAATAGGAATATTTTACATAAGCCTGCGATTCGCCGGCAAACGCGATGCGAAGATTTTCTTCAGTCTTTGAGCCTTTAAGTTCTTTCATAACATAAATAGTTTTAACGTTTGTGATGATACAACAAGTCAACACGTATTTTTGTTCACGGAAGTTTTGCTACCGGGTTGCATTTTTTTCAACGTAACTTTGCATCGTAATCAAAAAAACGAAGTAATGGAACATCATCACACTCATACTCACCCTCATCCTGACCACGGATGCGGTAATGACGGCGGCTGTTGTCACAGCCACCACTCTGCCGGAGCATCGGCATGGACAGCTCCGGTAATATCCGCCGTTATGCTTGTCGCCGGAATGCTGATGACTCATTTCAGCGTAGAGCTTTTCGCCAACCGCCTGATCGAGCTCGCATGGTACATACTGGCATTTCTTCCCGTGGGACTGCCGGTAATGAAGGAAGCCGCCGAAGGAATAGGAAAGGGAGATATATTCAACGAAAATACCCTTATGGTGATAGCATGTATAGGCGCATTCTGCATATGGGAACTGCCCGAGGCCGTAGGTGTGATGCTTTTCTCGTCGATAGGCGAGAGTCTGCAACACGGGGCTGTAGACCGCGCCCGTGCCGACATATCAAGGCTTATCGACGGAGGTGTTAAGAAAGTCACGGTGATACATGACGGAAAAACGCTTCATGTAGAGCCTGAAAATGTGAAGATCGGCGAGACCGTGGAAGTGGGCCCGGGAGCGAGAGTGCCGCTCGACGGAGTGCTTGCCGGCAGCGACGGAATTTTCGACACCTCGGCTCTTACCGGCGAGAGCGTGCCACGCACTATAGAATGTGGCGGCGAAGTTCTCGCAGGCATGATAGCCTTGCGTAAAAGCGTCAACGTGAAAGTGACGCGCCTGTACTCCGACAGCGCCATGCAGCGCATTCTCGCAATGGTTGAAAACGCGTCGTCGCGCAAGGCTCAGGCTGAAATGTTCATCCGCAAGTTTGCCCGCATTTATACACCCGTTGTACTCGTGCTTGCCGCGCTGTTAGTCGCTGTACCGGCCTTGATCGGTGCTCTCTCAACTTACCATTTCGTTTTCTCGGTGTGGCTCTACCGCGCTCTTGTTTTCCTTGTGATTTCCTGCCCTTGTGCGCTCGTAATCAGTGTGCCGCTGGGATACTACGCCGGCATCGGAGCCGCTTCGCGTGCCGGGATTCTGTTTAAGGGCGGTAATTATCTTGAAGCTATCACCAAGGTCAACGTCATCGCCATGGACAAGACAGGCACACTCACCACCGGACGGTTCAGCGTGGTGTCGGTCGAGTCTCCGGCTATGGAGAGCGATGAGATGCTGGCGCTTATGGCTGCTGCCGAACATGGCAGCTCCCACCCTCTTGCCGCCACGCTCACTGACTACGCGGCTTCGCTCGGAATCACAATACCCTCCACTGAAAATATGGCGGAAAAAGCCGGTCACGGTGTCAGCGCCCGTATCAACGGCAAAGAGGTTATGGCAGGTAATGCCCGCATGCTTTCCGACGCCGGCATAGTAATACCCTCGGATGCCGGGAAATCAGCTATGGGCACTATTATATATTGTGCCGTTGACCGTCAGTATGCCGGTTGCGCCATTCTCGCCGACACAGCCAAACCCGATGCAGCGGAAGCCGTGGAGAAATTCCGCAATCTCGGCATTGACAATATCGTGATGCTTTCGGGTGACCGCAAGGAAATAGTGGAGGATTTCGCATCTCGTCTCGGTATTACCGAGGCACGCGGCGAACTGCTTCCGCAGGACAAAGCCGGATATGTGGAGAAACTCGCCTCGACCGATGGTAATATAGTGGCTTTCGTAGGCGACGGAATGAACGATGCTCCCGTGCTGGCGCTTAGCAACGTAGGTATCGCCATGGGTGGTCTCGGCTCTGACGCAGCCATCGAGAGTGCCGACGTGGTGATTCAGACCGACGCACCCTCGCGCATAGCAACCGCCATAAAAATCGGGCGTACCACCCGAGCCATCGTCACTCAGAATATCGTAGGCGCAATAGCTATCAAAGTATTGATTCTAATATTAGGTGCAATGGGCTATGCTTCGCTGTGGGGAGCCGTATTCGCCGACGTAGGTGTCGCTCTCCTCGCCGTGCTCAACTCCATGCGCATCATGTGGCGGCGGTATTGACGCTTTCAAAAACAATCAGGTCTTTACAGCCGTTGAAATATGGTGGGAATAATTGAATTTCGGATTATTCTCACTATATTTGTATCTGATAAAAATATACTTAATTATGGGAAAGACTTATGTGATACTGGCCGACGGTTTCGAGGAAATCGAGGCTCTTGCTACAGTTGATCTTCTGCGCCGTGCCGGAATCGACACGGTTACTCTGTCGATAAACAAAACCACTGCCGTGCGCGGTTCTCACGGTATAGAAGTGGCTGCCGACGGTATAATCAACCCGGCCGAGATGACCGATGCCGAGATGATAGTGCTCCCCGGCGGTATGCCCGGGGCGGCCAATCTTGTGGACTGCGCCGAAGTTGTTGAAGCCCTTCTGGCTCAGCATAAAAAAGGTGGCCGCATAGCTGCCATATGTGCTGCTCCGGCTGTGGTACTCGCCCAACTCGGATTGCTCGAAGGCAAACACGCCACGGCCTATCCCGGCTTTGAGGAAGGACTGGAAGCGGGCGGTGCAATTGTAAAGAATCAGCGCGTGGTGAAGGACGGCCATATCATTACAGCCAATGGTCCGTCGTCGGCCGTACCTTTTGCTCTCACCATCATCGAGACGCTGAAAAATCAGGAAACCGCCGACGCGGTTGCCGCCCAGATATTGCTATAACAATACAGGCGTGAATTCCTTACCGGGACGCAGCAACGCTACGGCTCCGGCAGGCAACACACCGCGGTGCCACGTAAGACGCCGCGGTTGCTTTATGTCAAGACGCGCAGCGATATCCATTGCCGCAAATCCCATTGTCCGCCGCAGATTTATCTCGATACAGGGCATGAGTTGCAGCGAGCCGCCGGCCGCCCGGTGTATCATCATATCAACTCCGAGCAGCCCGATGTATCGCCGGCGCAGTATCCTGTCAAGACCGTCACGGATTTTGCCTATAGTCCCTGTCAACAATGACTCGGGTATGAGCGAGCAGATACGGTCGAAAATCTGTTGCTGACCGGCTACGATATTGCCGGCATACATACCTCTTGCCTCCGCTTCAAAAAGTGAAAGGCCGTGGAATTTCACCCCGTCGGCGCCGGCATAAAACAAAGCGGCCATATCCGTGACCTTGTCGAGCGGTTTTTCCACAATCACACTCCCCTGCCGATGGATTATACCCTCGATGCGACGGCGCAGGGGAGCGGCGGCAAGGCCGGCTGAATGAAACACACCGCGCCCGCTGCCCGACCAAGGACTTTTCACAAATCCGTGTCCGTGACGGGCGATAGTGTCCATTGCGACGTCGGCATTATCGGTCACAACAGGCATTTCGCCGCCATAGTCCGCTTCATGGAGCAGTGCGACTGCCGTGCGGCGGTGACTGAGTTCGCGATATAATGAAAGAGTGGGTTGATCAGGAAGGCACGAATCCCCTACCCCGGCAAGTTTAAACAGGCGGCACGCATTCCGGCTCCATCCCCACGGGTCAGGCTCGCACGCCACGGCATCAAAACCATCGACGGTGATAATCCCGAAATTCTCGCGCAGCCAGCTTCGGTCAGCTTCGCCGGCATCGGGAGCTACTACATAATCACCTCTGCCGGCCCACCATGCAGGAAACAGTTCTCCGGCATCGTGAAGCGCCTTGGCATGGGGAGATGGAGTGTAATTCAGGCAGTCGATACCCAGCGCCAGATCGTTTTCAGGATTGAAAAGATGTACTTTCATAATCAGGCAGAGGTCGGCACGGAATCCGTGCCGACCTCATATAGTAATTTATCAATCAGTATTTTATCTTTTTTGCAACCGCTTTAGGAAGCGCTTCCTTGTTCACGAGTATGCTGAGTGTCTTGGCAAGGAAATAAGGCTCGGAAACATAGAAATACCCGTCGTAAACCTGATTGGTATCCCATGAATTTTTCACCTTATAATACTTGTTGCCTTTCTGATCCTCGGCTTTACCCACGATTACCATACCGTGGTCATCGGTTGTCTCCAGCCGGTCAAACATATCCTGACGCACCTCGGGAGTCACCTCTATTTCCTCAACCGGACCGCTGAGGTCGTAGCGCGAAGCCTCGCGCTCCTTATCGGAAAGCTTGACCCAGCGCGACAGTTCGGTACCGTCCATATCGGCCTCAGTCTTTGCCTTGGGAATCACCGCGTAACCCTCGCGCCACTTGAAGCCGCCTTCACTCACGTCGGCAGCCCATTCCACACTGTATCCGTTATCAAGAGCGTTGTCAACCACTTCTTTAAACTCATCGAGAGGCAGATTGACGTAGACGTCGTTGGTCCAGTTATCGCAAACTTCAAGGATAAACGGCTTGTAATACGGATGATGGGTAAACGATGTAAGGGCTACATAATCGTCGCGGTTAAGTCCGAGCGACTTCGCATAGCTCTCGGGAGTATAGGTCACACCCTCGTATACGAAAGTCTCGGGAATTTTGCCGAGGTAGGCATCGAGAATACCGTCGAATCCTGCCTTCCATGCAGTCGACAGATGTTTGCCCTTATTGTTGTATACAGCTTTCAGATATGCCGTGAGAGCGGCATCGAGTTCGCCGTGGTCATGCTTCTCCTCGCCGTAATTTAGGCCGGAATATATCTCCTCGGGAATAGCGCCGTAAGCGGCATACACATTAGGCACATCAACAATCGAGCCTCCGGCTGCGAAATTGGTATTGCCCTGCATGCGCATGAATTTCACCGCCTTGTCCTCATAGCAGTGACGCACGGTAAACATCTCGCTCAGGTCAACCTCCTTGCCTGTCTTGCGCAGAATCTCGTCCTCAAGGAAAGATGTTCCGGCAAAACTCCAGCATGTACCTGACTTGTTCTGGTCCTTGACCGAAGTTGTGGGCACTACCTTGATATCGGTAAAAACGAACCCCGTGACCGAATCAACGGGAATCGAGTCATTGTCAACGGCCCATGCTCCGAATGCAACTCCGAGCACCAAAGCCGAAAGAATAATTTTTTTCATATTTATGTGATAATGATTGGTTAATATTCAATTTGGGATTTCAATGACGTTTGTGAGACTTGTCATTTTTTGACGAGCGAGAACGGGTCTTTTTCTTTTCCTTTCCGGAACTCTTCAAAGCCTGAGCTACGCTGACCTTTCGCCCCATCTGATCCTCGTCAGGCCGACGCACCGGTGCATCGGCAAGCACGAAGTCAAGTTGCTTCTTCTCGAGATCGGCACGTGCCACACGCACTCTGATTTTGTCGCCGAGGCGATAACGGGTATTGTTGCGACGGCCAACGAGACAATGATTTTTCTCATCGAAATCATAATAATCATCGGCAAGGTCACGCATAGGTATCAAACCTTCGCAAAGATTCTCCTCGATCTCAACATACAGACCCCACTCGGTAACACCCGAAATCATACCGGCATATTCCTCGCCTATATGGTCGCGCATGTATTCGACCTGCTTGTATTTGATCGAAGCGCGCTCGGCATTCGAGGCAAGCTGCTCCATATCGGAATCATGCTTGCACTCCTCCTCGAGTTTCTGCAGGTTGACGCTTCGGCCCCCGTCGAGATAGCGGGCGAGAAGGCGATGCACGAGCATATCGGGATAGCGGCGTATAGGTGAAGTGAAATGGGTATAGTATTCAAATCCGAGTCCGTAATGGCCTATATTGTCGGTCGTATAGATAGCCTTGGCCATGGAGCGGATGGCAAGTGTGGCAAGATAGTTTTCCTCAGGTGCGTTCTTGATATCGTTGAGCATCTTGTTGATCGAGCGGTTGACCTCGCGAGGCGAACCGTTAACCTTGATTTTATAGCCGAAAGTGCGCGCTACTTTAGCAAGATCTTCAAGCTTTGCGGCATCGGGCATATCATGCACGCGATATACGAATGCCTTGGCTTTCTTCTTGCCTTTCACCGCACCCACATGTTGAGCCACGGTCTTGTTGGCAAGCAACATGAACTCCTCGATAAGCTTGTTGGCATCCTTCGACACCTTGAAATAGACTCCGGTAGGATGTCCATTTTCATCGATATCGAATTTCACTTCAGCGCGGTCAAATTCCACCGAGCCGTTTTCATAGCGCTTCTTGCGGAGTATCTTGGCAAGCTTGTCGAGTGTCAGGATTTCTTCCACATAGTCACCCAGATGTGTTTCTATAACATCCTGAGCCTCCTCGTAAGTGAAGCGGCGGTTGGAGTTGATTACCGTGCGGCATATCTTATAGTCGAGCACACGTGCGTTGCCATCCATCTCGAATATCACGGAAAACGCGAGTTTTTCTTCGTTGGGCCGCAGGGAGCACACGCCGTTGCACAGATGCTCGGGAAGCATGGGCACCACGCGGTCAACAAGGTAAACCGAGGTGGCACGCTTGGATGCCTCGCGGTCGATTATAGTATCAGGATGCACGTAGTGCGTAACATCGGCTATGTGCACGCCTATTTCAAAATTACCGTTGGGCAACTTGCGGAGCGAAAGAGCGTCATCAAAATCCTTGGCATCCTTGGGATCGATGGTAAACGTAGTCACGTCGCGCATATCCACTCGCGCGGCAATTTCCTCGGACGTGATACCGGGCTCGATCCTGTTGGCAGCGCGCTCCACCGTTTCAGGATACTTATAGGGCAAACCGAATTCGGCGAGTATAGCGTGCATCTCGGTATTATTGTCGCCTTTCTTGCCTATTATATCGATAACCTCTCCTTTAGGATTCTTGGAGCCCTCTTTCCATTCGGTAATCTTCACTATAGCTTTATCACCCGTCACTCCGCCTTTAAGTTTCGCTTTCGGAATGAATATATCGGTGGCAAGGAACTTGGAGTCGGTAAGCAGATATGCGAAATGCTTGTCAACTTCGAGAGTACCGATAAACTGCTGATCAGCTTTTTCAAGAATCTCCACTACCATAGCCTCGGGCTCCACACCGCGGCGACGGGCTGCGATCTCTACCTTTACTTTATCGCCGTTAAGCGCATGCATCGAATTTCGCTCTGCCACGAAGAGTGTCTCGCCGTCGGGCTCGGTTACGACGGAGTTCTTACCGTTGGAGCGGCGCACGAATATACCGGTTGTGGCCGATGTGAGACGCGGAGATTTGTACTTACCGGGTGAAACCTCGATAATTTCACCGTTGAAAGCCATATCGACAAGTATCATGGCGACCTGACGCTGCTGCGCACGCGTCTTGACGCCGATTGCATGTGAAACCTGCCTGTAATTATATGTGTTGTTTTCCTGCGACCTTACAAATTCACTTACTTCATTCTTGATATTCATGAGTGCTGTAGTTATACGTGAGTAAAAAGAGAGGGTGTCATATACCTGTGTCCCTCATAGATATATAACACCCGACAGAGTCAATAGGTTCGGTGCGCCTTACGCATCGATATTCGCATAGGTGGCGTTGGCTTCGATGAAGTCGCGGCGGGGAGCAACATCCTCGCCCATAAGCATTGAGAAGATGCGGTCAGCCTCGGCGGCATCGCTTATGGTGACCTGCTTGAGCAGACGCTGCTCGGGATCCATAGTAGTGTCGCGAAGCTCCTTGTCGCTCATCTCGCCGAGACCTTTGTAGCGCTGCACCTTGGTGCGGTCACCGTTAACTGCGATAAACTGCTGCACCTGCTGCTCGGTCCAGCAATATTCCTCGACCTTACCGCGCACGCACTTATACAGCGGCGGTGTGGCAAGATAGAGATAACCTTGCTCGATAATGGGGCGCATGCGGCGGAAAAAGAATGTCATGAGAAGCGTTGCGATGTGACTTCCGTCGACATCGGCATCGGTCATGATTATAATTTTGTGATAGGCAAGCTTCGATATATTTACTTCCTTGGGATCCTCCTCGGTGCCTATGGTGACACGCATGGCTCGGTAAAGACTGGTGATTTCCTGATTGTCGAAAATCTTGTGGTCCATGGCCTTTTCCACATTAAGGATCTTGCCTCGGAGGGGAAGGATGGCTTGGAAGCGGCGGTCGCGGCCCTGCTTGGCTGTACCGCCTGCCGAGTCTCCCTCGACGAGGAAAAGTTCACAATCCTCGGCATGGCGCGACGAGCAGTCGGCCAGCTTACCGGGCAGACCGCCACCGCTCAGAGGCGACTTGCGCTGAATCTTCTCGCGGGCGTTGCGGGCGGCGTGACGGGCCTGTGCCGCTATTATAATCTTGTCGACTATCGTGCGGGCCTGACGGGGATGTTCCTCAAGATAATTGCGGAGCGCCTCGCTCACAGCGGAGTTAACCGCGCCTATCACCTCGTTGTTACCGAGTTTTGTCTTGGTCTGACCTTCAAACTGCGGCTCCATCACCTTGACCGAAACCACAGCCGTGAGACCTTCGCGGAAGTCGGCGGGATCTATGTCGATCTTAACTTTTTCGAGAAGCTTATTGTCCTCGGCATATTTTTTCAGGGTTGTGGTGAGACCGCGGCGGAAACCGGTGAGATGCGTACCACCCTCGATTGTATTGATATTGTTGACAAACGAGTATACGTTTTCATTGTAGGTGTTATTGTAAGTGAGAGCCACTTCCACAGGCACGCCCTGACGCTCGGTCGACAGGTGAATCACATCGTCGATAAGCGACTCCTTGTTGCTGTCGATATATTCCACAAATTCGCGTAGGCCGTCGCGGGAATAAAATTCCTCGTGGATGAAATTGCCTTCGGCATCCACATTACGCTTGTCGGTAAGCGTCAGGGTGATTCCCGCATTGAGGAATGCAAGGTCACGCAGACGGTTGGCAAGCGTGGAATAATCATAGACGGTAACGGTGAATATTGTAGCATCGGGCTTGAATGTCACCATAGTACCGGTAGCATTGGAAGTACCTATTACTTTGAGCTCGCTCGTGGGCTTGCCGCACGAGTATTCCTGCATATAAGCCTTACCGTCGCGATGGATTTCAGCGCGAAGATAAGTGGAGAGAGCGTTGACACACGATACACCTACGCCATGCAGACCACCCGACACCTTATAGGAACCCTTGTCGAACTTACCGCCGGCATGAAGCACGGTAAGCACAACCTCAAGGGCACTCTTGTGCTCCTTCTCGTGCATATCCACGGGAATACCGCGGCCATTGTCGACTACTGTAATGGAGTTATCCTCATTGATAGTAACGTCTATATGGGTGGCATATCCTGCGAGAGCCTCGTCGATAGAGTTGTCCACAACCTCATACACGAGATGATGCAGACCTTTCACCCCTATATCGCCGATATACATGGCAGGGCGCTTACGCACGGCCTCAAGGCCTTCAAGCACCTGAATGTTACTCGCGCTATACGCTTCTTCTTGCTTTTCCAATTCGTCAGTCATATATTTTCAATATCTGTTTTTAGTTACTTATTCATATACACACCCGCTGGTTATCAGCCCATTAGCCACACCCCGCGGAGCATGCGAAATATGTAACAAAGTTACGCATTTTTTATGAAAAAACAAAGTATTCCCGGCAAACTTTTCAGCGACCGCAAATGTTATAGATTCATAATAATTACTCACGACTTTCAACTTTTACATCTACATCAATGTCAAAACTACGTCTCCTTCTGCCGGCGCTCGCACTCGGCATGATTTCAACCGATGCTTTCGCATATTCCGCAACTGAAGAACAACGCGACTCGCTGATGGCCAACCACAAGTATATATTTTTCGGTGATGGAAGCAATCCGCAGTCTGATTCCATACGCACTCTTGTAGAGAATTTCTACTATGATCAGTTCCGTCATTTTCAGGATCCCGATGCACCGTATTTCCTGTTTATGAGCCGCGATGCCAATCTGGCTATGGGAGTGGGCGGAACGGTAAGGATGAGGGGATATTTTGACTGGGGCGGCTCCGTCAATTCGCCCGGCTTCACACCTGCGATTATTCCCGTAAGCCACGACCCGCTCCACCAGCGTCTGCTCGGAACCACACCGGCAGGTACCGCGCTGTTTTTCCGGGTCATAGGCCGGAACAAGAAGTTCGGCACATTCCAGCTGTATATCGAAGCCAATTTCAACGGCTACTCAAGCCGCGACTTCCATCTTAAGAAAGCCTATGCGATGTTCAACGACTGGACCGTAGGTTATGCTTCATCTACATTCGGCGACGCGGCGGCTGTGCCTCCCGTACTCGATGCCGGCGGAGCCAACATGAAGATGGATGCCACTGCCGTGCTCGTGCGCTGGATGCACACGTTTAATAATCGATACGTAGTTGCAGCCTCGGTAGAAACTCCGTCGATGAATATTCAGGAAGACGGCACCACCACCGCCGCCCGCTCGCAATATCTACCTAATGTGGCTGCTTTCGCCCAATATCAGTGGAGCAAAGACGAGCATGTGCGTTTGGCCGGCATCGTGCGCTCCCTGCCCTACCGCGACATGCTCAACGGCAAAAACCACACTCTCACCGGCTGGGGTCTGCAACTGAGCACGGTATTTCACCCTGCTTATAAATGGACCGTGTATGGCACTGTCAACGGAGGATATTCCTACTCTAACTTCGGCGGCGACATGCTTTTGGGCAGATATGATCTTGTGGCTGATCCCAAGACTCCCGGCCGCCTCCGCACCACACCGGGATTCGGCTACAACCTCGGCCTGCAATACAACTTCACCCCGTCTCTTTTCGTATCCACCTCATTCGGCCAAGGGCGCTCGCTGCCTTCGGGAGAGGCTGTAGGTACGGATTACAAATATGGTTTCCTGAGTTCCACTAACATATTCTGGAATCCTGTGCCACGCGTGCAGATGGGCGCAGAATTCTCATTTGGCAAGCGTCAGGATTTCAACGGCGAACACGGCTACGCCCGCCGCATCGGCGCCATGATAGCGTTCTCGTTCTGACAGAGGACTTATTCAAGTTCCATCATATCGAAAAACATCAGCCGGGTATGGTCGTTAGCTATTTTCTCCGACAAAATTTTAAACCCATTCTTTATATAAAAATCTATCGCTGACATATAAGCATCTACTGTCAGATATCGGAATGCTGAATAATTAGGATTCTCATTGAGCATATTCTTTAATATGCTCATGAGATCCGTTCCTATATTATGCCCTCTATATGCAGCTGAAACAGCAAATCTTCCAATTTTTATAGCCGGATAGCTCCCGAATTGCTTCCTGTCAGGAAACGCACCCTTAATTTTCTTCCACTGATTGTTTGTAACATCCTGTCGGCTGATCTTATCGTTCAACAGACAAAAGTAAGCAACTATCGTTCCTTCATCTATAAGAAGATAAGAGGTGGCAATGCGCTTGTCAAGAAAACCCTTGGCATCCTCGACAAGAAAATCATTCAAATCGCTGTCGCCACAATCAAATCCCTCAAGAATGGAATCTTGAGTAAGTCTTATAAGCTCCATCCTATAAGCATACAGTAATATACTTATTTGCCTTCTTGACTGCTTCCTTCAGCTTACGTGTATTTTCGGCCCTCATTTCCTTACTCAGATTCTCTACTTCAAGTCGTAGTTTCTCGAATCGCACAGCATCTTCTCCGGTAAGGAGCGGGGTTTCTGCTATTGGTCTTGCCATATTAACTTATCTTTATAATAACACTACAAATATATAACAAATTCCCGACTTATTCGGATATTTTTGAAGATATATTCAATATCCCGTCATTCAAACTTCATATTCTCCAGTCGGTTTCCGCGGAGGAAATCGGCTATCGGCATTTTACGTTTTCCGGGAATCTGGAGTTCATCCACTCGATACGCCGTGGCGTTGCCGCAGCCAACGGTCATCCTCCCATCGGCGATGCGCACTTCTCCGTGGGCCAGCGACGATGTTTCTACCGCCTTACCCGCAAATATCTTCACATCTCCCACCACTGTGCCGTCGGCGCTGAGCGACGACCAAGCTCCGGGATATGGCGAAAGGCCTCTCACGAGGTTACCGACCGTGCGCGCATCAGCGGTCCAGTCTATGCGACAGGTCTCCTTGAAAATCTTGGGGGCAGGAGTTGGCTCCTCTCCATGCAGAAGCTCGTCCTGTGGAATCGTCTTGAGATTTCCGGCGATAATGCTTTCAACCGTATCAAGCGTAAGGTCGGCACCGAGCATCATCAACCTGTCATGTACAGAACCCACGTTTTCATCTGGAGCAATCTCAATGCGCTCCTGAGCGATGATGTCGCCGGTATCTATCTCATGCTTGAGGAAGAAAGTGGTAACACCAGTTTCGGTATCGCCATTGATCACAGCCCAGTTGATGGGAGCTGCGCCTCGATAGCGGGGCAGCAGCGAGGCGTGGAGATTGAATGTGCCGAGCCGCGGCATACGCCACACGACCTCAGGCAGCATCCTGAATGCAATGACGATAAAAAGATCGGCATCAAGCTTACGGAGTTCCTCCACAAATGCCTCATCCTTAAGTTTCACGGGCTGCATCAGCTTGAGTCCGTGAGCGAGGGCATATTCCTTCACGGGCGACTGATACATCTTGTGCCCGCGACCTGCGGGCTTATCGGGCATCGTGACCACACCCACTATATTATATCCACCCTCCACAAGACGACTGAGCGATTCCACCGCAAATTCGGGAGTTCCTAAAAATACAATTTTCAAATCTTTCTTTTCCATACTACAAAAATAGCGATTTTTTCTTTAACTTTGTACTGACACAACCATACATCCATGAAAATTACCTTGATTTCAACTATAATCGCCCTCTCAGCCTCTACTTGCGGAGCTGCCGTAAATCCATTTGACAACGTAAGGCTTTACGAACGCTGGCAACGTGAGTTCCGCGGCCCGGAGGATGGCAATCCATATGCCAATGTAACGTTTGGCGCTAAGTTTATCAACGGAAGTGATACTCTCGATGTACCCGGTTTCTACGACGGGAGCGGCATCTACGTAATTCGTTTTCTCCCGCTGAAGGAAGGTAGATGGGATTACACCACTACCTCATCGGCGCCGCAGCTCGACGGCATCGCGGGCTATATTACCTGCAGCGGAGAGGCCAAAGGTCACGGACCGGTACAGGTAAGCGGCCGACATACTTTCGCATATGCCGATTCGACCCGCTACATGCCTTTCGGTACCACAGCCTACGCTTGGGCTCATATGACGCCCGATCTTCAGCGCATCACTCTGTCGACTCTTGCCGGGAGTGACTACAACAAGATACGCATGTGCGTGATGCCAAAGAGCTACGCATTGTGTAAGAAGGAGCCGATATATTATCCGTTTGCGTCAGGGCCGAGTGCCACCGAGGACATGACCCTGACAGCCAGAAGCGGCAAACAGTTTGACATGACTCGCTTCAATCCGTCGTTTTTCCGTAATTTCGAGCAGGCGATCGACAGCCTCGCCGAACTTGGCATAGAAGCCGACCTGATTCTGTTTCACCCCTACGACAAAGGCGAATGGGGCTTTGACTCGATGCCGGCCGAAGTCAACGAAGCTTATGCCCGCTATCTCGTGGCCCGTTTCGCGTCGTTTCCAAATGTATGGTGGTCGATGGCCAACGAATATGACTACGTGAAATCAAAGACTGAAGACGACTGGCTTAACTTAATCGACGTAGTGGACAGCGCCGATCCATACGGACACCTGCTGTCGATTCACGGATCTACCGCAACATATTTTCCTTATGAATCGACTCCACGCATCACCCACACCAGCATTCAGGACGAAGCGCCTGTGATGGAGCCGGGACGGGCAGCGATCCTGCGAAGCGTATACCGCAAACCCGTGGTGCTCGACGAGGTATGTTATGAAGGCAATCTGCCCAACCGCTGGGGACGGCTCAGCGGTCAGGAAATGATACATCGCATATGGAACGGTGTGCTCGGAGGCACATATGTGACTCATGGCGAATGTTTCCTTCAGCATCCCACCGACAACGATACTATCATGTGGGCCGAGGGAGGACGTCAGCGCGGCGAGTCATGGAAACGCATAGGATTCATACGCGATATTGTGGAGTCTATGCCCGCTCCGGTAGAACCGGCCGATATCACCCGCGACATACGCACGTCGACCGGCGGTCAGGGTCACTATCTCATCTATTTCGGAAAAGAAATGCCCGAGAGCTGGCTTTTCAATCTGCCGGCCAAGTGCGCCGGATACGACAAGCTGAAGCCCGGCACCCGCTTCAAGGTTGAGATTATCGATACGTGGGACATGACCGTAACCGAGTGGCCTGAAACTATGGAGATAGGCAAAGCCGTAGACTACCGCCACTACGACATCAACAACCGCAACATACGGCTGCCGCTTACTCCCTACGTGTTGCTTCGGGTTACTGAAATCAATGATTGAGCGAAAGCACGAGTGAGCGCAAGGCTTCCGTGGCATCACACTGCGGAAGCTTGTCGAGCAGCTTACATGCCTGAGCAGAAAGACGGTGTATAGCCTCAAAAGCATAATCTATGCCGCCCAATTCCTTGGCATAAGCTATAAGCGCATCTATTTCGGCTGAATCCAGAGTCTCCTTGCGCGAAAGGGCGAGCATTTCTTCGTGACGGGGATCGTCGGTGACGGTAAGGGCATGAAGCAATGGAAGAGTCAGCTTACCCTCCCGGAGATCGTTGCCCGTAGGCTTGCCTATATCATCGCTGCTGAAATAGTCATAGATGTCGTCGCGCAACTGGAAGCAGCGGCCAAACAATTCGGCATACTCGCTCATCACCTCGACATCGGCATCGGAAGCGCCTACGGTATAGCACCCCATCCTGACGCACGACACAAAAAGTGACGCGGTCTTATGAGATATCACCTTGTAGTAATTTTCCTCGTCGATGTTGTGGAAACGCGCGTTGCATATCTGATCCATCTCGCCCACCGAAAGCATCTGACCCAGCCGGCCTATCGTATCTATCACCCTCAGGTCGCGTGTACGGATTGCCTCACGCAAGGCACCCGATACGAAGAAGTCGCCTACGAGCACGGCTATATGATTATCCCACACGGCATTGATCGTCTTTCGGCCGTGGCGAGTATCGGAATCATCCACCACATCGTCGTGAATAAGCGACGCATTGTGAAGAAGTTCCACGGCTGCAGCAGCAGCTATTACATCGGGGGTGACTTGACCAAACATCTTGGCTGTCAGTATCACGAGCATGGGCCGCAGCTGCTTCCCTTTCGACTCCATATAATTGCATATCACATGATTCATCAATTCATTTGACGAATCAAGTGTCACGGTCATGCGCTCGTTAAGTTCGCGCAACTCGGGAGCAATGCTCTCTCTTATTTGGGAGACGGTCATCATTTTGAGGTACAAAATTACAAAATAAAAAATACTTTTACCTCCTGCAGCGAATTTTTTTCAATAATAATTTTTTTAGCGGCTTCAGCATCCCGCATTAATTATAAAAAATTTGGAAAATCAAGCGGGGTTTGCTACCTTTGTGCAACAATGAGCGAAGATAAGTCAAGAGCTAAAGCCGCCGAAGCGTTTGCGCAATATATCGCCGCAAGGCAGTTGCGCGACACCCCCGAGCGGCGCACGATTCTCGACACGATTTTTGACTTCAACGGACACTTCACCATCGAGGAGCTGGCCGAACGCCTCGCCCGGAGCGACTTCCGCGTAGCGCGGTCGACAATCTACGCCAACATGGAGCTGATGGTTGACTGCGGAATAGTGAGGAGCCATCATCTGCGCGGGGGAGCGGTGCAATATGAGCGCCGCATAGGCACCGGACAGCACTTCCACTGCATATGCTCCCGCTGCGGGCGCATACGCCAAATACGCGAACCTGAGATTGCACGTATGCTCAACTACAGGCGCTATCCGTCGTTTACGGTGACCGATATCGAAGTCTATGTCTATGGCCTGTGCCATAAGTGCCGTAAAGCCCTTGCTGATCCGCGCCAAACGTCAAACAGAAAATAAACAACACCAATATATCACATATAAAGAATTAACATGAAAGTAGATGTACTGCTCGGCCTCCAGTGGGGCGATGAAGGTAAAGGTAAGGTAGTCGACGTGCTGACTCCCCGATATGATGCTGTTGCCCGATTTCAGGGTGGTCCGAATGCCGGTCACACTCTCGAGTTTGAAGGCAAGAAATATGTGCTCCGCTCCATTCCCTCGGGCGTGTTCCGCGAAGGTCAGGTCAATATCATAGGCAACGGCGTGGTGCTCGACCCCGTTCTTTTCCGCGAGGAAGCTGAAGCTCTCGAAAAAAGCGGCGTGGATCTGCGCGGCAACCTCCGCATTTCCAAGAAAGTCCACCTGATCGCTCCCACCCACCGGCTGCTCGACGCCGCCAACGAAAAAGCAAAGGGCGGCAAGAAAATCGGCACTACAGGCAAGGGCATCGGCCCCACTTACACCGATAAAATATCGCGCAACGGTATCCGTTTGGGCGACATCTACCATAATTTCGACGAAAAATATTCGGCCCTCCGCGAGCGCCATCTCGAGCAGCTTCGCCAGCTCGGTGCCGAGCCCGAAGGTCTCCCCGAACTCGAGAAAAAATGGATGGATGCCATCGAGTACTTACGCGGCTTCGAAATTATCGACTCTGAATTTGAAATTGACAAGTTGCTCAAGGAGGGTAAAAGCGTGCTCTGCGAAGGCGCTCAAGGCACTCTACTCGATATCGACTTCGGTTCATATCCTTTCGTAACAAGTTCCAATACTATATGTGCCGGTGCTTGCTCAGGTCTGGGCGTGGCTCCCGGAAAGATTGGAGAGGTCTACGGTATCTTCAAGGCCTACTGCACCCGCGTGGGATCCGGACCATTCCCCACCGAGCTTTTCGACGAGACAGGCAAGACCATCCGTGACCTCGGCCATGAATACGGCGCGGTGACCGGCCGCGAACGTCGCTGCGGCTGGATTGACCTTGTGGCTCTGCGCTATGCCATCATGATCAACGGCGTGACACAGCTCATCATGATGAAGAGCGACGTGCTCGACGGCTTTGACGAAATCAAGGCTTGCGTTGCCTACCGCATCAACGGCGAGGAAACGCGTCAGTTCCCCTACTCCATCGAGGAGGATATAGAGCCGGTATACGTAACCCTTCCGGGATGGAAGACCGACATGACACGCTTCACTTCCGAAGATCAGTTCCCCAAGGCATTCAAGGACTACATCTCGTTCCTCGAAAAAGAGCTCGACACCCCTATCACCATAGTATCGATAGGCCCTGACCGCGACCAGACAATCATACGGCAGAATCATAAGTAATCATCTCACATCCTTAAATCTAAATACCATGGCTAAAGTCAAACCTTTCCGCGGCGTACGCCCTCCACGCCACTTAGTCACTCAGGTGGCTTCCCGCCCCTACGACGTGCTCAATTCTGAAGAAGCCCGCTCTGAGGCCGACGGCAATCCCATGTCGCTCTACCACATCATCAAGCCCGAAATAGATTTCGAGCCGGGTACTGACGAACATGATGAACGAGTATATGACAAGGCCGTAGAGAATTTCCGCGCTTTTCAGGACAACGGTTGGCTCGTGGCCGACGACAACGACCACTATTATATCTATGCGCAGACCATGAACGGTCGCACTCAATACGGTATCGTCGTGGCTGCCAATGTGGACGACTATATGGAAGGCCGCATCAAGAAGCACGAGCTTACCCGTCGCGACAAGGAGGAGGACCGCATGAAACATGTGCGTATCAACAATGCCAATATCGAGCCTGTGTTTTTCGCGTTCCCCGACAATGAAGTGCTTGAAAAAATCATTAAAGATGTCACAGCCGGAGAGCCCGAATATGACTTCACCGCCCCCGACGGCTTCGGCCATCATTTCTGGGTAGTGGACGATCCCGGGCAGATCGAAACCATCACCAAGGCTTTCGACGCCATACCGTCGCTTTACATCGCCGATGGTCACCATCGCTCGGCTGCAGCCGCTCTTATAGGTCACGAGAAAGCTACCAATAATCCCGACCACCGCGGCGATGAGGAATATAACTATTTCCTTGCCGTAGCGTTTCCCGCTTCGCATCTCAACATCATCGACTACAACCGCGTGGTGCGTGACCTCAACGGCCTTACTCCCGAGGAATTCCTCGCCCGTCTTGAGGAGAATTTCATTGTTGAGCCCAAGGGTGAAGAAGAATATCGCCCCACCGCCCTCCACAATTTCTCGCTATACCTCGACGGCAAGTGGTATTCACTCACAGCACGCCCCGGTACTTACAACGACGAAGATCCCATAGGAGTACTCGATGTGACCATATCATCTGACCTTATACTCCGCGATATTCTCGGTATCACTGACCTGCGCAGCGATAAGCGCATCGACTTCGTGGGCGGTATACGCGGACTCGGCGAACTCAAACGCCGCGTTGACTCCGGTGAAATGAAAGTGGCTCTCGCCCTGTATCCCGTGTCGATGAAACAGCTTATGGACATAGCCGATTCAGGCAACATCATGCCTCCGAAAACCACATGGTTTGAACCCAAGCTTCGTTCAGGGCTGGTAATCCACAAACTCGACTGAGTATAAAAATATACAATTTTTCAATAATTTAGCCCCGCATGGTGAACATTGCGGGGCTTCATGTGTTATTAAGATATACAGATTCTTAACAACAGCTTTTTTACTATTATGACAACTACCCGACTCTTCACCGCCATCGCATCAATGATTCTTATCATGACCTCAGCCGCTACAGTAAGCGCCCGCGATCTTGACAAAAATATTCCTGCCCTTGACGCCTCGGCGATGGTCACACCCCCGGCGTTTCCCGGCGGCGAAGAGTCCATGATGTCAAGCATCATCGACAATCTCACCACATTCCATCTCTCGGCAGGCGAAGCGCGCGCCGACGTTATGATAAGTTGCACCGTAAGCCGCGACGGCAAGGTCGAGAGTGTGAAAGTGGAAGGCGAGGCATCGCCCCGCATGTCGGCCCGAGTAAAGAAAGCCGTAGAGAGACTTCCCCGTTTCGAACCAGCCTCCATCTCAGGCCGCGCTGTTGATTATCACCTCAACTTCCCCCTCCTCATCTCAAGCACTGAAGAGTAATAGAAACACATTTTAGCAATAAGACCTCGGCGGCGATGACTCACACTCATCGCCGCCAATATTTTACATCTCTAATCAAGGACTATTTGCACCGTCGACGCGATTAATGCCTCTCCCTTATCAAATGCCCGGCAGCCGGGTATCAGAAGATACGCAGCTGCCGGGCAGAATATTTTTGTGAGAACGGTTATCAGAAATCAGCGTGGCCCGGGTAGCGGGGGAAGGGTATCACGTCGCGGATATTGGTCATGCCGGTCACGAAGAGCACGAGGCGCTCGAAACCGAGTCCGAATCCCGAGTGAGGCACCGTACCGAAACGGCGTGTATCGAGATACCACCACATATCTTTCATGGGAATGCCAAGTTCCTCGATGCGTGCAAGGAGTTTTTCGTAGCTTTCCTCGCGCTCGCTACCGCCGATAATCTCGCCGATATGCGGGAACAGTACATCCATGGCGCGCACGGTCTTGCCATCCTCATTCTGCTTCATATAGAAGGCCTTGATTTCCTTGGGGTAATCGGTAAGGATGACCGGTTTCTTGAAATGCTCCTCAACGAGATAGCGCTCATGCTCGCTCTGCAGGTCGGTACCCCAGTGCACGGGGAACTCGAATTTCTTGCCCGACTCCTCGAGTATCTTCACGCCCTCGCCATAGGTGAGACGCACGAAATCGTTCTCGACCACAAATTTGAGTCGCTCGATAAGATCCTTGTCATACATCTGCTGGAGAAACTCGATATCGTCCTTGCAGTGCTCGAGTGCATAGTTGATACAATATTTCACAAACTCCTCGGCCAGATCCATGTTTTCGGTGATGTCCATGAATGCGACTTCGGGTTCTATCATCCAGAACTCCGAGAGGTGACGGGGAGTATTGGAATTTTCGGCTCGGAATGTAGGGCCGAAAGTATAGATAGCGCCGAGAGCCGTAGCGCCGAGCTCACCTTCGAGCTGACCTGAAACCGTCAGAGCGGTGGGCTTGCCGAAGAAGTCGGCCGAATAATCCACAGCGCCTTCCTCAGTCTTGGGCAGATCGTTGAGCGGCAGGGTGGTTACCTGAAACATTGCTCCCGCACCCTCGCAGTCACTGGCAGTGATAAGAGGTGTATTGAGATAGAAGAAACCCTTTTCCTGAAAGAATTTATGTATTGCGAAAGCAAGTGCCGAGCGCACGCGCAGGATTGCTCCGAAAGTATTGGTGCGGGGACGCAGGTGGGCTATGTCGCGCAGAAATTCAAGTGTGTGACCTTTCTTCTGCAGGGGATATGTTTCCACATCGGCAGTACCGTAAACGGTGAGGGTATCGGCCTGAATCTCGCAGGTCTGACCTTTGCCCTGCGACTCCACAAGCTGGCCGGTGACGCATATTGACGAGCCGGTGGTGACGGGACGCAAGTCGTCGTCGCTGAACTTGGCCATGTCAAATACGATCTGGATATTCTTGATTGTAGAGCCGTCGTTGAGAGCTACAAACTGCACATGTTTGTTGCCGCGGCGGGTGCGCACCCAGCCTTTGGCCATCACTTCCGTGCCTATGAGGTTGCCTTTGAGAAGGTCTGCTACTTTAGTACGTTTCATGAAATTGATATGATATTGAGAAATTATGCTTTATTCAAACGAACCCATCTTGAGGTAATTCACTTCCTCTTGGGTGAGATAACGCCAGCGGCCGCGGGGAAGATTCTTCTTGGTGAGGCCGGCGAAATACACGCGGTCGAGCTTTGTGACATGATATCCGAGACTCTCGAATATGCGGCGCACTATGCGGTTGCGGCCCGAGTGAATCTCGATACCGGCCTGATTGCGGTCGGTTTCCGTAGCGTAACTGATGGCATCGGCGTGGATGGGGCCATCCTCAAGCTCGATACCGTCGGCTATGCGCTGCATGTCGTCCTCGGTGATATCCTTGTCAGTCCACACATGGTAGATCTTCTTCTTGACATACTTGGGATGGGTGAGCTTCGAGGCAAGATCGCCGTCGTTGGTGAGAAGGAGCACACCGGTAGTGTTACGGTCGAGGCGCCCTACGGGATAGATGCGCTCGTTGCATGCGCCTTTCACTATGTCCATCACCGTCAGTCGGCCGTTAGGATCGTCAGATGTAGTCACGCAATCCTTGGGCTTGTTGAGAAGGATATAGCACTTGCGCTCCAGAGTCACCACCTTGTCATCATATTCGATGGTATCCTGAGGGGTGATCTTGGTACCGAGCTCGGTCACGACCTCGCCGTTGACCTTTACAAGACCCTGCTTGATAAACTCGTCGGCTTCGCGGCGCGAGCACAGGCCGGCGTTGGCCATGTACTTGTTAAGACGTATCTGCTCGTCGGGAGCGGGTGCGGTCTCTTCATAAATTACGGGACGGGGACGCGGAGTGAAGCTCTTGCCGCCCTGAGGCATGCCGAACTGATTGCGCTGATTACCGGGGCGACGGTTATTGTTGCCTCCGTTATTATAGCCGCCCTGCTGCTGACGGTTGTTGTATCCGCCCTGCCGGTTGTTGTTATAACCGCCTTGACGGTTGTTATTATAACCGCCCTGACGGTTGTTGTTGTATCCGCCCTGACGGTTATTATTGTAACGGGGCTGACGGGGTTGATAGCCGCCATTATTCAGCTGCTGCGACTGGGTATTTTCCTCATCAGCACCCTCGGAATTAGAGTTGAACGATTCCGTGCGGGGACGGTTGTTATACCCGCCCTGATTTCCGTAGCGGTTGTTATTGTAACCACCCTGACGATTGTTGTTGTATCCGCCCTGACGATTGTTGTTGTATCCGCCCTGACGGTAATTGTTGTTATATCCACCCTGTCGGTTGTTGTTGTAACCGCCCTGACGGTTATAGTTCTGATAGCGCTGGCGGGGCTGGTAGGTCGACTGAGTGCTTTCGCCCTCGGCAGCATTGAAGCCTTCGGGACGTGACGATACCTCGGATGCGGCCGGCTCGGCAGCCTCCGACGACTCGTATTGATTATGACGAGGGGCATAGCCCTGATTATTGTATTGATTATTGTAACGGTTTCCGCCGTAACCGCCCTGATTTCCGTAGCGGTTGTTATAGCCGCCCTGACGGCCATAACCCTGATTGTAGCCGTTCTGACGGTTGTTGTTGTACTGACGGGGCCCGTTGTTATTGTTTCCGGGACGGTAAGAACGCTGCTGATATCCGTTGTTGTAGTTACGCTCCTGCTGTTCGCCCTGCTCTGTCGTATCCGAACTTGCCTGACGGGGAGTGATGTCGGAATTTCCTTCGGCCGATACCACGCTCAAATTACGGGATTCCCCTATGCGCGGACGCCTGCTTTTCTTTTCAATATTGTCCATAATCGGTAAAATTGTGAGGTAATAAACATATCGGCGAAGCCTCGCGGCTTATTGCCGTAACTGTAATTAGGTGAATTTTTTGTTTGTAAATGTTATTTTATAAGTAATTCGTTAAAATTTAATCCATTAATATATAGTAGAGCATAACGCGCGAAACATTAACAATATTTTTTGTCATCTTTGATATTTCACCGCAAAGATAGCAATTATCTCCCTCGTTTCCAAATAAATGATATAAAAAAAGATAAAATATTGTTGACATACACATTGATACGGGATTTATCCATTTGTTACTGAAAACATATCGCGTTAACTTATGTATCAACAATGTAGACACGGTGCTCCGTAAAGTTTCCGAGAAGATCAGAATTGTAATGTCGGGCAGTGCGTATTTAGCCTCATATTTTCGAGGTGGACGCGATGAATCGCGTCCCTACTCATCACATTATCAGGATTATACAATACAAACGAATATTCCGGCTTTAAATGCGCATACAGCTCCGGTGGCGTAGGTTGAGTCATTACCACACACGACTAACCCGGTGAGTGATCGAGCGTAAGTTACACTAAGGTTTAGACACAGTAAAAGTGTGAGGCAATATAATCGCAGCATGATTTTAAATCAAAAAAACCAAGAGGCTTTGTCAAAATATGCTATTTCAAAATGTGTTCCGGCGTCCGCAGGCCGCCGAGTTCTTCGTAGCCCGGGTCGCCGCAGCTATGCGGAGGTGTCCCCGGGTAAATGAAATTGATCCAATAGGCGCCCGATAGGCCGCCGAATACAATGGGAATCAACAAGTTATTCAATCGGCGCCCTTGCGGGCGCCGATGCTTAAGTATCAGATAACCGGCGTCGCCTTCGCTGAGCTACGGCGTCGCCGGTTACGAATAATTCAGCGCCTACGGGCGCTATTTGATTTTTGACACAGCCTCTTAAATTAGATCCGGAATAATTATTTCACAGGCGTGAGGAGGAGCGACGCACCGTTGAATTTTGAAAAAGCATCAAGAAGTGTCACGACCTCGGGCCACTGCTCGGCCGAATACACAGGATGGCGAAGCGACGACATCACCGTAAGCTCGATTACCGATTTATTGTCGGCCTTCACCGATGCACGAGTGGCAAAACTTCCGGCATTGTTGTTGATCTGCATGTTGAGAGCCTCGAGACTTTCAGGATTTACAGTATAACCTTCAGGGACGGTAAAGATGATCTGAATACGCTCGTTGGTAGGATACGGCAATATAGCTTCAATCTCGCGGGTGCGCTGCGACTCTGTAAGTGTCAACTGATTGCCGGCCAGCTTACCCAAGTTTACAAGCAGATTATTGCCGGCCTGCGACACAAGATTCTCAGCCTCGGCCGTAAATCCGAATTCGGTATTCGGACTGTCGGGCGTGCAACCGATCGAAGTTATCTCGAGGTTGCCCGACTTGCGGAGCTTGGTATCGAGATAAGCTTCCGCGATAGCTTCGGCCAACTTCGACTTCACTTCGGCCATTTTCTCAGGATCGGCTTTCGACTTATAACCTTTTCCGTCGGTGATACCCAGATATCGCTCAATCGCGCCATAGTAGGCTTCGGGGAATATCAGGGAACCGAGAGCCGCTTTGCTCGCTCCTTTCAGCACTACCGTGCAGCCTATATTCATCACATCCATATCGTCAGGATCAAGCGACGCTTCCACGGTGTAGCGGGCGGTATTGACCATCGGCCGGGACTGGGGTAAACGACGTATCACGGGCGAGGTAAGAAATTTGGCATCGTTTCGGTCAGCTTTAAATACGGCATATTCTTCTCCGGCATACAGGCCCGGTATCTGACCGGGGAGGAATGTGCGGCCTTCGGTCAACATATAAAGCGAGTCGCCCACCTGAGTTCCGTAACGTACCTGATTATAGCTCGTAAGATGCTGTATGGGAGCTTGCGACCGGGAGGTGGCAAGGGCATGATATGCCGGCTCTTTAATCTTGAGCTTGGAAAGCATGTCGACAAAATATACCGATGCGGCTCTGTCGGAAAACGAGCGTGATTCTGTCGACAGCACATACAGCAGCGACAGCCATGCCGCATCGATATACTCGCGCTGCGACGCTTCGGGATGAGCCTTGCGCCATTGGCGAGCCAATTTCAGCGCCTTGTTTAGCGGCACCTCGGGAAGCGATGTATCGAGGATAGAATGCCCTGCATCGGTCATGATCTGCGCCATGGTAGGCAGATTCACGCCACCCACGCGGGCCGACTTGGGATGATACAGCATATTTGACGTGTTGTTCTGTATCGTTACGTTGAGATACGGGAGCTGACGCCGTTCATAGAAATAAGGCATCTTCGTATCGATGGCGGCAAGATTGTTGACACTGAAGCCCACGTGGGTGAGGTCTTTATTATATTCACCTATCAGTCCGAGCAGCGGAGCGCCGTTGTAGGAGGCATACTCAAGGGTGAGCAGCGGCGACAATTCGCATTCAAACGTAAAATTTTTCGTCGGCATCGACGAGAGCAGATATATCTGAAAAGCCGGAATGCTCACCTCGTCGAGATACATTTCCTCATAATAGAAATACTCGAGCACATCGCCCGGTGCGAGGCCGGGTATTGCAAGCTTGCGCATGGCCTCTTTGTCGTTCTTTCCTTCGGTCACGGTGAAAGCCTCACGCACGTCCACATCGGTCACCTTGCCGTCGGGCTTATATATCCTCGCGCCGAAAGCGGTATTGGTGGTGGCGTAAGTATAATGCTCGACAGATTTTGAATTTTTCACGTCAATATCAAACGTGGTGTAATCCTCCACGGCTTTGGAATCATTGAGTTTCACCATCACGCGATACACTCGCGTGCCTATGGTGACGTGTGTTGTCGCCCTGCCGGTCGAGAGATATTTGCCTATATTGGTATCGCTCTCATACATGGCCGTCAGGAGCGAATAGCGTGCTATGCACACCGTTGACGCACCGCGGAAAATCGAGTCGGAAAGATCGGCCGATGGATCAAACTGCGGGAGATCCATAGCCCACACCTTCTCGGCTGCTTTCTTGAAAAATTTCTCATCGTATTTGGCCATTCCCTTGGGCGGGATGACCATGGCCATCAGCAGGATAATGGCTGAGAGGATTGTACGTTTCATGATTATTCGGTTTTTGACAGTTGAATCTGATTGGATACGGCTCGCTGCAGGCGTCGCACATCGGCCACATAGCCGCTTATTTTATCGGCGGGAATATAGTTGTCGGTAAGCGTGATGTCAAACCGCAATCCCACCCTGCGGCCATCGTCGCTGCGAGTCGGTGCAAGACGTGCGCTGAACCATTGGTTGGAGATTTCGGTCAGTTCGGGAATCGACGCGGCTTCATATCCCCCGGGAATATTAAACTCCGTGCTGACCGTAGCCGAAAAAGTATTGCCAAGCATAGCGTCGACGTCGGGACGATCCTTGGTGTCGACCGTGAGCGCACCGATGGATATAAACGGACTGAGGTTGACAAACATATCATTGCCGATAGTGCGCACCACATTCGGAATACTCATTGCCGCATCAATTACCGATTTTTCACGCGAGCGGTCAACCTGCGCATTGTCTACCCTGCTGCCTTTCACGTTTGACGCCACGTAATCAGTCAGGAGATCATTACGCTTCAATTCATTGGTACCGTCAAGTGCGCCGAGCAGCGCCCGGTTATAGAATCCGCGCATTTCTTCATGATAATCAGCCTTCACCGTAGAGTCATCCTCAGGCGACAGCGCCATAGTCACCGCTATTTCATACCCGTCGGCATCGGCAGGCTCAGTAGGCACACGTCCCACTATGCAGGTATCATCGGTATCTTCCACAAGAGTCTGGCGGCCACGTATTGAAGCAGGTATCTGTCCGAGCGGCGTATAGGTCGCGGTGCCATCGAGATAAAGTATTGAATCACCCGTGATGGCCGCGGCTATCATGTGGTTGCCCGAGGCGAGCACGGGGTATTCAGTCCACTCGGTGGGAATATCTTTCGTCCCTATCCACACAAACCGCCCGTCGATGCCGGCGCCCCTGAGCATGGCTCTGAGAAGTCCCGCGCTACCCTTGCAGTCGCCGAACCGCTTACGCAGCACTTCCGACGGAAGGTCGGGCATGTGGGAATAAATTCCGTGCTCCACGGCGATATATCGGATATTGTCGTGCACGTAGTCATATATCGCGGCTATCTTGGCCGAATCGCTGACGCAGTCGCGGGTAATCTCCCGTGCAAGCTCGGCTACTTTCTGCGCGTCGGGGTCATCATTGAGGCGCGTGAGGGAATGGACATATCGGTAAAGATCGTTGTAATCAGCAAATTCGCCCGTAAGATACACCGTAGGAATCGAAAGAGATACGGGCACCCGACGCGATACCGGATCGGGAGAAAGAAGATTTTTCACATTATAAGTTATCACGGTCTCCTTTCCGGTATTTTCCACAGTGCGAGTGAATCCCTCGGGCATGCGGCGATCGACGACTTTAAGCCGGTCGACAAGTGAATTGGGCAAAATAAACGTCACCGTATAGTTTTCCACATCATATCGCTCACCGAGAGCAGTGCGGCTGAAATACTTGGGGTCTTTAAACGTGCGCTCAAACTTCGCCGTGGCTTTATCGCCCGCCTTTTTCATGGGCA
Source organism: Duncaniella sp. (assembly GCA_029060405.1). GTDB lineage: Bacteria > Bacteroidota > Bacteroidia > Bacteroidales > Muribaculaceae > Duncaniella. The sequence continues at coordinate 35,773 of JAIDUB010000082.1, forward strand.
ATTCCATTATGCAGATTTTGGAATCGGAGTAAAACACATCATCATCGTCGGTCATGCCATATTCGGCCTTACCACCCGAGGCCTTGTCGATTGTGATGCGGTCGTTGTAGTATGCCGCGGCATAGGCAGTGCCTCCTGTGCGGCGGGTGCGGTAGTCGATCTTTATTGAGTTCTTGATTTCCTTTATACCGTCACCATCCTTTGCGGGAATCACCCGATATGTATCACTGAGATTCTCGATTACGACATTCTCATTTGAAGCTGAAAGCCTTGGAAGCGCCATCAGCATTAAAGTCAATATTATTATGAATCGTTTCATTGGAGTATCAGATTCTCAAGAATCAGCATTACGTATTATTGCAAATTTAAGCAATTCGCTTCAAATCCGCAAACAATTCTCCAAGAAATATTTCAAATAAACGGAATGTCTCTTATCCTATGAGCGGGCGTTCATCTCCAGCATCGGATCCATGAACTGGCGTGAGTTGCTTAGCCGCGGCACTTTACGCTGGCCGCCAAGTTTGCCTGTCGATGCAAGCCAGTCATCAAATATGCCTTTCCTGCCGGGCACTATGGTGAGTTCGTCAAGGAAAATTCCTCCCGAGCGCTTGGCCTGATAGTCGCTGTTGAGCGACTGCAGCGCCAAGTCAAGGCTATGGGCGAAAGCGGCGAGATCGGCGGGCTGACGCTCAAATTCTATCAGCCATTCATGACGGCCGCGCGAGCGGTCGCCGGCATATACGGGAGCTGCCGTATAGTTGAGCACCGGAGCATTCATCTCTTTCGATACCTGTGCTATGGCCTTATCGGCATTATCCACCATAAGCTCCTCACCGAAGGCATTGATGAAATGTTTCGTGCGTCCGGCTATCGAAACGCGCAGCGGCTCGAGCGATTCTATCTTTACGGTGTCGCCTATGTTATATCGCCAAAGTCCGTTGCAAGAGGTAATGATAAGAGCATATACTTTTCCCACCTCCACTTCCCATGCGGGCACGGGGCGTGCGTCGGGACTGTCAAGCTGATCAAGCGGCAGAAATTCAAAGAATGTGCCGCAGTCGGTCTCAAGCATCATGCCTCGTGCATCGAAATCATCCTGCACGGCAAAGAATCCTTCCGACGCATTATAGGTCTCGAGATACCTCATGCGCGACGGGTCGGTGATATGGCGGTATTGCTCGCGGTAAGGCTCCATCGATATTCCTCCGTGGAAAAACACCTCCAGATTGGGCCATACATCATGGATAGTCGATGCTCCCTTGCGCTCCACGATAAGTTTGAGCACGGTAAGGAACCACGACGGCACGCCCGAAATATTGGTCACGTTGCGCCTCACGGCCACGTCGACCAGCGCGGGCAGTTTTTCATACCAGTCAGCCAGCAGGGCTATCTTTTTGTAGGGAGTACGGAAGAAATTTACTATCGGATTGATATTCTGAATCAGGTTGGCCGAGAGATCCCCCACCCTCACTCCTTCGGGCAGGTCGAGCTCGTTGGCGAAACTGCCGCCGAGTATAAAGCTCTTGCCCGAAAAAATCCGGCTGTCGGGCACAAGGTCAAGGTATAGCGCCACCACGTCGGCGCCTCCGCGGTAGTGGGAGTAATGAAACGAATCGGCCGTGATGGGTATATACTTGCTTTTGCCGTCGGAAGTACCCGATGACTGGGCGAAATTTCTCGTGCGTCCGGGCCACAGTATATCGCGCTCCCCGTTTACCATACGCATCACTTCGGCTCGTATGTCGGGATAAGACACGATCTGAGGCTGGGCTGCAACAAAACTTTCGTAATCCTTTACTTTATCGAAATTATGCCGCTCACCCCACTCGGTTTTTCTACCGCGGGAAATCAGTTTTTCAAGCCATTTTGACTGGATTTCGCGCAGGCGCAAGGCATTCTCGCGCAGGGTGCGTGCTCTGCGGCTTATTAGTGGTCGGGCTATGGGAGTAAAGTCAATCATAATTCACCAACAAATATAAGTACTTTTTTCATATTCCCGACCATTTTTTTCGTCTTTTTGATTAATTTTGTGCATGACTCTACGCGAAACGGTACAACAGATTGAAAAAAGTCTTTCGCCACGCTATGGCGCGGGCGAGGCGCGGGCCATGGCGGCTATAATAATGGAGCATCTTAAAGGTTACTCTACGGTCGACTTGGTGCTTTACGGCGACAGGGAAGTTTCCGATTTCATAAGAGAAAAAATCGATGCCATCGTCAAGCGGCTGCTTGCGGGCGAACCCATACAATATATTATAGGCTCGACCCGCTGGCACGGATTGACAATAAAGGTAACCCCCGACGTGCTGATACCGCGCCCCGAGACTTCGGAACTCGTCGACATCATCACTGACCGGTTCGGCGGGACGCCTGACCTGCGTGTACTCGATCTTTGCACGGGCTCAGGCTGCATCGCAATAGCACTTGCCCGCTCGCTTCCGTTTGCCCGCGTTACCGGAGTGGATATTTCCGCCGGAGCTCTCGAGGTGGCGCGCGACAACGGCAAGGAGCTGAAAGTGTCGGTAAAATGGCTTAAAGCCGATGTGCTCGATATGTCGATGACCGGCAATTTTGATATAATAGTAAGCAATCCGCCCTACGTGCTTGAAAGCGAGCGTGCAGGGATGGAAGCTCACGTGCTTGACCACGAGCCGGCTCTCGCACTTTTTGTCCCCGACGACGATCCGCTGCGGTTTTACCGTGCCATCTTGTCAAAGGCGCCGCATCTGCTGTCGGACTCAGGACGCATTTATTTTGAAATCAATCCTCTGGAGGCAGCTTCGCTTCGCGACATGATGCGTTCACTCGACTGGCAGGATGTATCGGTGATAAAAGACATTCACGGTACCGATCGATTTATAACCGCACTCCGCCCGCAGAAATGAAAAATTTCCCCACGCCCGAGCAGGCCCTGTCAAGACTTGCGGCACTATGCGCCCGAAGCGAACAATGCTCCTCCGATATAGAAAAAAAGCTTGAGAAGATGCACTTGCAGCCGGGCGACGCCCGCCGTATCATGGAGCGGCTCAAGGAGCTGAAATTTGTCGACGACGAGCGGTTTGCCCGCGCATATGCCCACGACAAACTCGAGTACCAGCTTTGGGGCAGAATGAAAATCTCGCGCGGTCTGTGGGCCAAGCGTATTCCCCGAGACCTTATTGATGATGCGCTCGACAATCTCGACCCCGACATTTACCGAAATACTGCCGCCCGGGTGGTAGCCTCGAAGATGCGGCAACTTGGCGATGAAGCCTTCACGCGCGAGGGGCGCGACAAGATATTACGGTTTGCCATGGGACGAGGCTTTGAAGCCGGGCTCGTTATAAAGATATTGTCGTATCTCATAAAAAAGCGGCTTGAAGAAAGCCGCGGCGACGATGAAATGGATTGACGACATCAGAAAATCGATCAAGTCTCTCGTAGATGTGATATGCCCCGACGTGTGCACCGTGTGCGGACGTCGCCTTGTTGACTCCGAGGAAATAATATGCCTCGAATGCCTGTTGCATATGCCTGTAACAGGAATCCACGGTGGCGGTCTGACACGTCTCCACGAGCGGGTAGCGTCAACCCGTTATTACGTTGACCGAGCCGCATCATTGATGTGGTATTTCCGCGACAGCGATTATGCCCGTCTGATCCATGACGCCAAATACAACAATCGCCCTAAGGTCGCACGCTATCTGGCCGATATGATGGCTCGTGAGCTTACAACCCAAGACTTTTTCGACGGAGTCGACGTGATAATTCCCGTGCCGCTGCACTTCACAAAGATGCTCAGCCGCGGATATAATCAGGCTCAGGTTATTGCCGAAGCCTTGTCGGCTGTCACGGGTATTGAGGTAAAGAATAATATAGTATGCCGCCACGCCCATTCCACACAGACCCGCAAGGGAATTGCCGCGCGCGATGCCAACGCCCGCGAATCATATGCTCTCGAGCGACCCGATGAGCTCGACGGCCTGCATATTCTTTTAGTCGACGACGTCGTCACTACAGGCGCCACTCTCCGCGCATGTCTCGACCTGATTGCGCGTAACTGCACGTCGACACGCATGAGCTTCCTCACTCTCGCCGCCGCTCAGCTGCAATAGTGTTTTATTTTGTTAAATATTGTAATCAAGTATTTACATAACCACAATTCAGGCAAAATTGACCACAAAATCAGATATTCAGAATAAAATTATAGTTAAATAGCGTTTAAAAATTTCGTGCTGAGCTCGGTAACAGGTAATTTTGCAGTGGAAAACGATTCACTACGTTTTTTATTACAATATTATCAGTAATGAAGAAATTTATATTTACAGCAGCATTAGCCGCAACGGTTTCGCTCGGAGCGATGGCCGAAGGCTATCAGGTCAATTCATTATCGGCAAAGCAGATAGGCATGGGTCACACCGGTGTGGCTATGAACCTTGGCGCCGAAAGCATGTTCTTCAACCCCGGCGCGCTCGGCTTCATGGACAAGACCCTCGACCTCTCGGGCTCGTTCACAGCCATCATGCCTACGGCCACAGCCACGGTCGATGGTAAGAAATTCACCACCGATGCCGGAATCTCCACCCCGATAGGCGTGCACGCCGCATTCTCGATTTTCGACAATTTCAAGGCCGGTATTTCATTTTACACCCCCTATGGCAGCAGCATCGACTGGACCAAGGACTGGCCCGGCGCTGTGCTCAGCCAGAGCGTTGATCTGAAGGTGTTCACCATACAGCCCACGCTTTCATGGCGCATCATACCGAAACTCTCCGTTGGAGCCGGACTCATGATTTCGTGGGGTAGCGTTGACCTCAACAAGGGTCTCGTGACTGCTTCATCGATGGATAAGATGATGGGCGTGCTCCAAGCCACCGGTCAGTTACCGCAGGGCGTTCCCGCTTTCGGCAACACCACTCCCGCCGCCATAAACCTCACGGGAACCTCCGACGTAGCAGTGGGCGTGAACGTGGGCGCGATGTATGAAATCAACCGTAAGTGGAATGTAGGAGCATCATTCCGCACTGAAATGAAAATGAAAGTCGGCGCCGGCACCGCATCAGTAAGCTACGCCAACGCTGTCGCACAGAATATTCTTGAGAATACCGTTAAGGTAATCGATCAGGCCAATTTCAAGGCTTCGATGCCGTGCCCTTGGGTGCTTAGTCTCGGTACATCCTATAAGCCCATAGAATCACTCATCCTTGCATTTGACGCCCGACTTACCGGCTGGCACGCCTACAAGTCGCTCGACGTAGAGTTCCTCAACCCCGATCTGGCCAACTTCAACCAGTACATCGAGAAAAACTACCGCAATTCATGGTGCTTCTCGCTCGGCGGACAGTATTCGGTAAGCAAGCGCTTCGACGTGCGCCTCGGCCTGATGGTCGACACCACGCCCGTCAATAAGGATTACTACAATCCCGAGACTCCCGGCATGACCAAGATCGAGCCCACGGCCGGACTCTCGTTCCGCCCACTCCCCTCTCTCTCCATCGACCTCGGTTTCATGTATATACATGGCTGCGGCAAGAAAGGCGCAAGCGTCGTTTATGATGACCTCATCGGCAAAACGATGTATGGCCAGCTCGGACCGGATATGGCCTCGCAGTTCGGATTCTCAACCACCGGGAAATTCACAGCCGATTACAAGCTCCACGCCTTCGCTCCCTCAATAGGAATTAGCTACTCATTCTGATCTTCTATACTATTATGCAATGTGTGCGGCCTGCCGCGGGTTAATAACCCAAGGCAGGCCGTATTATTTTATTATCAGAGCTTACCAACGAGTTGTCGATTGTGACGGAGGCACATCATTGTCATAAACTTCTCAGAGCGATGTCGGTGCGTGAGATGACGAAAGCCATTACATCCCCGAGGGATGGCCAACTTTATAGTCCCGGGTGCTCGTCACCCGGAGTAGCTCAACAGCTCACAACCCAACCTCGGAGGGGTAAAACAATGCGACGACATGGAGCGGGGGTCGCTGACCCTCGCCGCAGCGGCTACACGCGGCGAAGATCGCGGGCAGTCATGCAGCCGCGAAGCGGCGACGTCGTCGAAAACCGCGGGTGTGAGCCCGTGGAGTAGCAAGGCAGACATATCTGAGCCGCGGAGCGGCGATGTTGTAGTGGTCGCTCACACGACGTCGCAGCTCCGCAGCTCATATGGGAGCATCACTCTTTTTCCGCGGGCTTACACCCGCGGTTACCGTCGACATCGGGTCTCCGACCCTCATTAATACCATATTGCAGTTGCCGGGAAACATCGCAAAGCGACTATTCTTTACCCACAGAAGTAGACTTCACCTGCTCAGCAGGTGAAAGCATAATAGCGTAGGGTTGAGGTAATTACCGAAACCCTACGTCAGGTAAAATCCCCAAATAATGCACGCGCGGGAGCGTGTGCAAGTAGTGATGATCAGCAGTCCCTATTGTCGTTGCGATACTCGCACACGTTCCTGCGCGTGCGGAATATATAAGTCATTTGTTTCGTGGTGTTTCGGCTGTGGCTCAACCCCACGCCATTATATAGACACCTGCGCTGCAGGTGACTTCTGTGGGTAAAGTATAGTCGCAAAGCGATGTTCCTACAAGGGTTTATGCATGCCTGAGGATGAAGATATGGTGCGGGGATTGCGGCTAATTACAACTTTATGCCCCTCGGTGCAAAGCTCCGCCTCAACAATGCCGTGGGGTCAATTCAGTCAGCGTACCATCTGCTACTATTTATCCCAAAGATCTGCTTTTCGGCTCAAACATACGTACGACAACAAGCAACTCCCCTTGCACAGGGAAGCTGCTCGGATATTTTTTCAAATAAATGAAAGAGAGCCGGTGCGGCCCGTGAAATGCCTGTTATTATTCCTCGGTAGCGCGGAGCTGCTGAACGTAAACGGCCTTCATCATTTTCTTGCGATTGGTCACAGAGGGCTTTTCAAAAGCCTGACGGCTGCGGAGCTCGCGAACGATGCCGGTCTTTTCAAATTTACGTTTGAATTTCTTGAGAGCTCTTTCGATGTTCTCGCCTTCTTTTACTTGTACGATAATCATATCTTTTGCTTGGTTATTTATATGTTGTTATTAATTTTCTTACTTTTAGCGCGGCAAAATTACAAATTTGTTTTTTACGGAGCAAATTTTTCCGCCATTTTTTATGCCATTTTTTAGCTTGGAAGCGTGCATGTGGCTGTCAAGCTACATTTCGGTTACAATTTTACAACTTTTTTTGCATAATTTCTTACCTTTGTACTGCAAAAATATAAATCAGGCATTTCTATACACCGTGAACGATTCAGATAAAGGCACAATTCTTCTTATTGACAGCGACGAGAGCATCATCACATTGCTCCGCGATATGCTGTGTGCCGACGGTTTTGAAGTGCAGGAATGTACCACGGCAGAGCAGGCGCTGGTAATGCCGCTCGAAAGTTTCCGCCTTATCATCAGCGAAATCGACCTTGACCAGATCGACGGTTTTGAATTTCTCGAGCGCCTCAAGGACATGCCCATGACCGCCAATATCCCCCTTATATTCTGTACGGCACGCGACAGCGAGAATGACCTCATAGAAGGTCTCAATCTCGGCGCCGACGACTATATTATAAAGCCGTTCTCACTGCGTGAGATGATGGCGCGTGTACGTTCAGTACTCCGCCGCCACCGTTATGTGCCGGTTATGACTATAGCGCCTAAGGCTTTTGAGTTCAAGACTCTGAAGGTGGATCTCAGCGGGCATACCGTAAAAATCGACGGCGCTCCCGTTTCATTCTCCCCCACCGAATTCCAGATACTTTCCATGCTCGTCAAGAATCAGGGCAAGGTATTCTCGCGCGAAGAGATATTTAAGGAAGCATGGCCCGGAGAAGCCGAAGTATCGAAGCGCACTGTCGATGTCAACATATCCCGTATCCGCAAGAAGCTCGCCCAGTATGGCGCCAACATCGTCAACCGCTCGGGAATCGGCTACGGATTTATCGACTGAAAATGCCCCTTTCATCACTACCTCCATGTGCGGTGGCCGGAATCAACGAAGCCGGCACCGACGAAGCAGGCCGCGGCTGTCTGGCAGGTCCCGTTGTGGCGGCTGCAGTGATATTACCCGCCGGATTCTCACATCCGCTGCTCAACGACTCCAAACAGCTCACTGAAGCGCGTCGCGAAAAGCTGCGTCCCATTATCGAGGCCGAAGCCGTAGCATGGGCAATAGGCATCGTCGACAATGAGGAAATCGACCGCATAAATATACTTAACGCATCCATCCTCGCCATGCACCGCGCGCTTGACCTCCTGAGCGTGAAACCCGGCGCTGTGATTGTCGACGGCAACCGATTCAAGCCTTGGAGCGACATACCTTATACTACATACGTGAAAGGAGATGGCCGCTTCGGCAATATCGCCGCCGCATCGATTCTTGCAAAAACCGAGCGTGACCGCATAATGATGAAAGCTGCCGAAAAGTATCCCGGATATGGCTGGGAAGCCAACAAAGGGTATCCCACTGCTGCTCACCGCGAAGCTATCGCACGCCTCGGTACCACCCCGCTCCATCGCCTGAGTTTCCGCCTCCTACCCGAGCCATCGCTATTTGACTGACTTTATTCATTTAATTGAGAGCAAGTGCGCATATTCAACCTGCAAGTGCAAAATTAAGCAATAAATTTGAAGAACTCTACGACCGTGGAAGAAAACCCAAGTTTCAGCCTCGGTCTTTTGTTTATTTTTATGATAACTTCTTTAAGCATCTGATCTGAGATTAAATCGAAGTCTGTACCCTTGGGGATTGCCTGATCAGATTGTTGTGGTACTCAATACAACTTTTCCATGACGCATATGGTGGAATCTATATGAATTTAATATTCATAATAGCCCCACTAATAACATTTTTTCTTATCTTTGCGCATGGATTCGGTGCCGAAGAGTTGGCTCTACGAATCAACAACTTTAATAAAAGGTGTTATTGAAATTTTATCTTTCATTATCGAACTTGGCGGTTTGAATTGTAGCAAAGATAAGATTGGCAATAGCACCTGCATCGGTGGCTTATACCCTGTCGTGACCGACAGCTTATATAGCTCTATCGGTGTGGGGCTATTGTTTTATCTGCTACAAGGGTACGCCAAGACCTGATAATGGGATAAAACAAGATACATTCCTCACACCTTTTTCATGTCCGTTCATTAACAGTCCTGCGGGGAATTAGAGGGCAATTTTTTACCATTATGGTTTTAGAGAATTATTTGACCTTAGTACAAGGAAAAGGAAACAAGTATTGCACTATCACTCTAAATAACGGTGATATATTGGAAGGTGTGTTCATAGGTTTAAGAACTCCCGGACGTCATCTAATGGAGATCAGGCCTACCGATAAAACAAGAGAACTTTATGACAATCCGACCCCAATCCCGCCTTTGCATCAGGAGACACTTTAGAAGTTAAAAATTTAGGAATAGACATCTCAAATATTGAGTACATCAGATTTAACAATTAAATCCATGAGCGTAATTATCAACGTTGATAAGAAGGTTGAAGATATCATTTCCATGCTCTCGGAAGGCTACACTGAAGACGACTTTCTTAAAAAGTTTCGCGAAGTCTATCCTAAAGATTACGACAAATGTATGAAAAGATTCCTTGATGAAGAGCGTCACACGAAACCGGACAAAACACATCTCATGCGAGACCCTGATCATCACATAAAATGCGCTTTACGCTCATATCTCAGCCGAAAACTTAGCACAAAACAATAATAATTAAAACAGTCAATCATAACTATGAACAAGCTATTTACAAAATTATTTACCCTATGCGTGATATTATCGTCATGCTTTACAGCACTTGCCTACGAGATCGAAGTAGACGGGATTTATTATTATTTTTACTCTCTTTCTGATTCTTCTTGTAGGGTGACTTCTGGAGAAAAGAAATATACTGGTAATATTGTAATACCAGCTCAGATACAGTATAATAACAAATCTTTAGATGTTATTGGAATTGGATATGGAGCTTTCAGAGGCTGTTCATCTCTTGAATCTGTCGTAATTCCCAATTCCGTTACAGGTATTGGCTCGTATGCCTTCGAGGACTGCTCTTCTCTGCAATCAGTTGAAATCCCTAACTCCGTTACGAGCATCTATGATTATGCTTTCAGCGGCTGCTCATCACTACAATCAATCGACATTCCAAACTCCGTCATAAGTATCGGGGAGAGAGCTTTCAGAGACTGTTCTTCGCTGCAATCAATCGAAATCCCTAACTCCGTTACGAGCATCTTTGATTATGCTTTCAGCGGCTGCTCATTACTACAATCAATCGAAATTCCAAACTCTGTCACAAGTATCGGGGGGTGTGCTTTCAGCGGCTGTTCTTCTCTGCAATCCGTTGTAATTCCCAATTCTATCACGAAAATCGATTCTTATGTTTTCAGCGGCTGCTCATCACTGCAATCCATCGTAATTCCTAATTCTGTTACGAGTATCGGGTATAACGCTTTCGCAAGCTGCTCATCTCTGCAATCCGCCGTAATTCCCAACTCGGTCACGTATCTCTCCGGATTCAGCGGCTGTTCTTCTCTACAATCAATCGAAATTCCAAATTCCGTTACGAGTATCGGGTATAGTGCTTTCACCGGCTGTTCTTCTCTTGAATCCATTGAAATCCCAAATTCCGTCACGACAATTGGTGAAGAGGCTTTTAGGAACTGTCAGAATTTAAAAAGTATAAAACTTAGTGAAAACCTTGAAAAAATCTCATTCGGACTTATCCGAGGATGCACATCATTAAGTTCTCTTACAATACCCAAAGCAATAAAATATATAGTACAAGAGTGGTATAATAAAGATACTGGATTTGAGTGTCATTGGTTATATGGGTGCATCAATTTAAAATCTATGTTTTTTGAATTTAATTCTCATGAATTGGTATTCACAGAGAGAGATAAAACTGCTGCTATAGCAATAGACGACTGGACTAATCAATTGGAAAAAATATATTTAGATCGAGAACTTACCGAAAATATTACAAACCTTGATTCATTAAAAGAACTGATCATAGGAGAAAATTGCGATAACGTATGCGCTGCTATTAAATATGCACCAAATTTAACCAATATATCAAGTTATGCAATAATTCCGCCAACGATCCCTGCTGCAGCTAATCGTCAATATCTAAATGTCGAAGTTGTTGTTCCCGTCGGAACTTTAGAAGACTATCAGAATGCCGACGTATGGAAGAATTTCCGTAACATCAGGGAAATGGATCAGGAAGAAGCAGAGATTGATGATATAATCACTGACGAGCATAAGAAGGAAACAGCCCGTTATAATCTTCAGGGTAAAGAGGTAAATGGAGATTATAAAGGTTTGGTAATTATCAGATATTCCGACGGCACTTCACGCAAAGTTATCAATAAATAATTGACTGACATGGATAACGAATTAATAGCTATCGCGATTGATAAATACCTGCGTGATCAATACAATCCTCATCTTATCGCAAAGATTGTCAACAAAGAGATTATCGCAGATTCTACCTGCAAGTGTAAAATTAAGCAATAAATTTGAAGACCTCCACGACCGGGGATGAAAAACCAAGTTTCAGCCTCGGTCTTTTGTTTATTTTGATGATAACTTCTTTAAGCATCTGATCTGAGATTATATCGAAGTCTGTACCCTTCGGGATATACTGCCTTATCAGCTTGTTGTGGTACTCAATACAACCTTTTTCCAATGAAGCTTATGGATGAGCAAAGAATATTTTGGCTTTGAGACGTTTGACAATGATTAAATGTTTAGCGAACTCACTACCGTTGTCGGGGGTAATTGATCTTATCTTGCCTATATATGGCAGCAGCATAAGTATAACAGCATTAGCTAAGGCCGTTGCATTTTTTCCTTCAGGTAGTTTCTTCGCTAATATAAAGTTTGTATTCCTCTCTACTAATGTCACGATTGCACACTTGCCGTCTTTGCCGACTATCGTATCCATCTCAAAATCTTCCGGTGTGGTTCCATTCCGTTCCGCCGGACGTTCGTCTATCACAGTGCGATTTTGCACTGCTATATACGTCGCCGAGACCTGACACTTACAGTTTTTGAGGTGATGACGACATTGTTTCCAAAGGTCTCCTCCATTTTCTTTGTCTGCACGTATGTAAGCGTATATGGTTTCCACGCAGACACTCGGCTTTCCGGTTATACGCAGGTAGCCCGAGATCTGTTCAGGAGACCACTGCTCCCAAGTCATCTTGGTTCGTATGAAATTACGTACCTCAATGGTTAAGTTACGGTAGTTCCTCAATCTACGTTGACGGTCTGTAGCTTTTACCTGTGCCTGCTGATAGTGGTAGCCACGTTGACCACTATTGCGCTTTAACTCCCTGCAGAGTGTCGATTGGGAGACGCCGATGGTCTGTGCAATTTCTTTTCTGCCGGAGTAACATATCTATTGTGTATCTTTACTCCGCGGTTAGGTGATTATATTTTTTCATTTTAGCAACACAAAGTTACTTAATCGCAGGGAGACTTCGGTCTCCTTTTTTTGTGTTGCAGGTTTTTTCCGGTTAAAAAATTCCATTGAACTAAGGCTCTCAAAGGTGGCTACTCAGTCACCTCGGCACGCAGTCTTCCCCCCGGGGGAAGAGTAAGAAAATGTCCGTTGCACTTCTTATTGGAACTTTTGATAAAATATTCGATACACGGCTCTTTCATTTAAACTTAAAGTAACGACATAATCTCCCTTACCCGGTTCAGTACGAATCGGGTAAATTTTCA
>JAIDUB010000083.1 GCA_029060405.1 Duncaniella sp.
CGCCCGAACCCTCCCTTTTTGACTGAGGGGGGCTTGTCAATTAAAAAACAGACTCGAGCACCATAAAATCAGTGCTCTAGCCTTGATTTTTTGCCATCTTCAAGTTTTATCGGACAGCAATAATGTTAAAACGTCAAGCTTATACGGTATCAACAGGAAGAATGCATTCTTTGTGGTCCGAAGGAAAGAGAATATGTGCTTCAAGATAATCAGCTCGGATGCAGCCTCCGGCTCCAAGGACCCGGATATACTTGAGGACAGTGTCGTCCGGTTCTCGAGCCGATGGGCGTCCAAAGGTTATCCGGAACCACTTAGGATGATACGTTACCATAGTGTGGAAAAAGATGAAATCTTCAGTTTCCTGACAAATCACTTAAGTATGCCGGCATCCTTAGTTGCTGCCGCCTACAGGAACCGCTGGTTGATAGAAGTGTTCTTCAAATGGGTCAAGCAGCATTTGAATATCGAAACGTTCTATGGCCGCTCTGCCAATGCAGTCTCCTTACAGATATACACAGCCGTCATAACATACTGCATGGTCGCAAGACTCGCCAATCAGTTCAGCCTCCGGTGTAGCAATTATGAACTTCTTAGAGCACTTGGGATAAGTCTTACCGAGAGAATACATCTCGTCGACTGGATTAAATCATTCCAGACTGGCGTCCTTCCGGCTAAATCCGAATTTTGGGGTCAATCGCTATTTGATTAGCAAAATGCCACTAATTACATCTGTTAAATTTTTTACCGGACAGCTGTGCGAAGAATCGCGTCCCTACTACAGGTTAGCGACTGCCGACGGCAAGGCGGCGGCTGCGGGAGGTGGAGACGAGCGAGGGATTGTCGGCAGTGGCTATGCGGGCCCGGTAGATGTAGATTCCGCGGCCTACGCGCTGTCCGCTATTATTGACCAGATTCCACTTGACGGGCGAGGATGAGAACATGTCGGCTCGGCCGGTCGATGTTGTGCTCCACTGAAGGGTTCCGTTGAAGTCAAATACCTCGATCGTAACATTCAGAATCTCGTCGGGACGGTCATGTGACACGTAGAAATTAGCTTCGGTGCGCGCAGGGCTGGCATCGGTCCACACATCGAAAATGGAAGGTGCTGTCGAGCCGTCGACATTGAAAGTCAGGAATTTCGAGGCCGAGTTGCCGTTTACATCCCACACCTTAAACTCAAGCTTATGCTCGCCGGGCATGAGTTCGGGCAGACGGTATGACACCACACCGGCAGGAGAGCCGTCGTCGTCGGGGTTGAACGATGCAGCCACGTCGCTATAGGAATCCTTCCCGTCGATGCGCACGCTCATCTGATGGCCTACTCCGGCGGTAGACAGATTGATGCCGGTATCGTCGCTCACTCGTGCTATGAGCATGGGAGCGGAATTGACAGTATTGCCGTCCTCAAACGAGTCGTGGTTCATATACATATACTCGATCTGCGGAGCGGTGATGTCGGCTGTAGCCTGATCATCGTAACCGTAGATGTAGAAATTGCGGAACGTATCGGCCGCGTCAACTGACTTGTCGGCAGAAAGCGCGTAGAGCGTCATCGCACCGGGGCGGTAATTGTCGGCAACCTCCGACGGCATTGTAAGCGTGATTTCAAATTCACCTCCCGCCACGGCTGCACGTCCGGCAGCCACGCGGTTACCCTGCTGCTCAAACGACACCTCGCGTTCAAACTCATCCTTCTCATTAGAAAGCGTGGAGTATTCGGCATCGAATATCGTGTAGGCAATCGAGCCGTTGAAATCATCGAGACGGTTACCGGCGTAATCGGTCACCTGTCCCTTGATCGATACCTTCTGCAGAGCCGATATCACGGGGGGCTCCTCAGGATTTACGGCCGACACGCCATTGACAGCGAGTACCTCCACGCGGTTCTGCGGAGTGGCGGGACGCATGGCCGGATCGCCGAGCATCACGTAGCGACGCTTGTTGGTGTCGGAGCCTACATTATTCTTGGCTATCATCATGGCCTCGCCTATGGTGGGGAAGCGACCCGAAGCGTCGGCTTGGAAAAGCTGGCGGGCGAATGCCGTCGACATAAGCTCGTTGAGCGCGATATACACGGGGCGCACGGCCGAGATGGCAGCTACCGCACCGCCGCTCTCGCGCAGACACAGAGCCTCGATACCCGACAGACGGTTACCGTCCCAGCGCCCGAAGGAGCATGTCGCGCCATAGAATATGAGCGGCTTGCGCAGATACAGCTTATATACCTCACCCGGAGGCAGGAGGCCTTCACCGGTAAGATTGTCGATGGTGGCATGACCCACGAAGCTCCAGAGCAGCACTCCGTCCTCGATTTCACGGCGGAAAGTCGACACGGCCTCGGCATACACGCCATTTGACAGCGTATAGGCGCCGAAATACACCTTCTTGTAGTTGATATCGCCGCCACGCGACGACGACAGGAAGCCATCATACATCTTCTCGGTCTGCAACAGGTGCACTGAGTTGTCACCGTCGTCGGCGGTGAGCACCACACGCTGCGCCCATTCGCCGCCGGCCGGAGCGGTGATATACCCGGCGAGACGGTCAACGAATATGCGGGCTTCTTCGGCTGAAGTGGCGGGAATACGTCCCACGGCCACTTTGAGCACCTCATTGCCCCAGCGCAGACCCGAATTATCCTCGAGCATGGCAAAGAAATCGTCGGTACAATAGGCCACATTCTCGTTAAGGCCGGTATCGGTGGTCCATGCAGGGATAGTCTCATATTGCACCTGCCCCATGTCGCCCGTCAGGCGGCGGTTATCGTAGGTAGGACGGCCGAAGAGAAGCAGATAGCGGAAGTCGCCATGCTCACCGTCGGCACCCGACAGGGAGCGGTCATAAAACATCTTTGCCATCTTGCGTATACCCGAGGGATCGGCTGCACCCGATGAAAATTCGTTATACACCTGATCCTGAGTCACCACAAGCACATCGAGGTCATCGTGCAGCGCAGCCACGCGGTTGGCCTGAGTGAGATTGTCGGCGGTGGTGACTATGACCATATCGGGAGTCTTACGGGCATGGAGATTCTGATTGGCAACCATGCCGGCATACTTAGGCGAAGGGAGCACGGCCGATGCGCTCCAAGCGCAATATGTCCTCATGCCCGAGTAGGGCGAGACCCAGCGGCGCTTGCCACCTTGTACAGCGGTGGTCGACATGCTCCGTATATTCAGCGGGTCGGTCACATCCCACACCGTAACGTCACTATGATCAGCCGCATCGAGTTCCACGGCCGGCGATGATGTAGAGAAACACAGCCGTCCGCCATCGAGAGCTATGAGCCGCTCGTAAAGCAGCTCAAGATAGTCGAGATAAGCCATCGACACCACTCCGGCGCCTTTGAAATTCACGTTGACCACAGTGTTGTCGGCCGTGACATTGAAACGCCCCTCGCTCAGCCCTATCGTGCCTTCGGAAGAGGGCGAGAAAGCGCTGACGCCCTCGAGAGCAAGCACATTATTGCCGGCCGAGAGCGACACGGTCGACTGTCCCGTGGAAGCCGCGAGGAAATTTACCCTCGCCACAGCCTCCGAAGCCGCTACAGCCCCCGGAGTAGAGAAGCGGAACGATTGCGAAGCCGTGTATCGGAAATCCTCGCCCACGAGCAGAAGACCCAGCGTGGCGGGCGAAATCTTGTCAGTCTCATGATAGAGATGCTCGGTAAACGACACGGCATAATCGCGGTCACCGGTCAACTCGCGTCCCTCGGCATCGATATCGCGCGCCGGAGCGTCGCTCTCGGTCACGAAATAATACCCGGCCGTAACAAACGGATTGAGCGAATGGCTCCATGTGCCCTGATCGTAGGTCCACGTCTCGGGTCCCATGGCATAAAACACCACGCCGCGCGGAGTGACCACGCTCTGCACCTGAGGCACATCGTCGATAAACGAATGCAGTGTCATGTGATCAGAAATGCGCTGACCGCCGTAGCCGTGGACTCTCACCCGCGAGGGGTCGCTGAAACCCCACGAGCGCAGATCAGCTGCGGTGATACAGTAAAGCCCCGTCTCGGGCACGGAAATCTTCACCCATCGTCCCTCGGCCAGAGCCGAAGCGGGAGCATAGGTGTCGGTAGAAAAAGCGGCGGCACGCGCCGGAGCAAGCATCAGGGCTAATACCACGGCGAGTCGCACAACATGTGTAAGGAGTGAATATGAGAAGTTCATTGATGGATTGACGTATTAATACAAATATATAACGCATTTCAGGCCCGATTATTGCGTGGCTCCGAGCCACTTCTCCCAGTCCTCGCGCGAACCGTTGAAAGCGTTGATGTCGACAGGGTGATCGGTACCCGCCACCTCGCCGCGATGAGTAGCCTGCCACATGGTCCAGCGCACCGACTCGGCAGGCGGCTCGGCCAGCGAGCACAGCCACACCGGATAACCCGGGAAATTGCCGCGCACGAAGCGCTCGAAGCCGTTTTTATTGGTATAGAGCATCACGCGGTAGCCATGTTTCTCAAGATGGTCAATCATCTCGTTAAGACGGTCGAGCACATGCTTGGTAGGCTGCGCGGCCGAGTTGGTCCACTCCTCGATATCGATCGCCACGGGCAGATGCAGATCACGGCCGTTGAGTGAGTTGACGAAATTCAGGCCCTGCATGTAACCGCTTGTCTCGAAGCGGAAAAAGTGGTAAGCACCCACCTTCAGTCCCGCCTCGGTAGCGCGGGCATAGTTATCGAGAAAAGCCTTGTCCTTGAACGTAGCGCCCTCGGTAGCCTTGATAATGACGAAATCATACCCGTCGGCCTTCACGGCATCGAAATCGATCACACCGTTGTGGGCGCTGATGTCGATACCCGCCACCGGATACACCTCGCGGTCAGGATACACCACGAGCGGCTCCTTGCGTGAGCAACCCGCAAGCACCGCCACCGCCAGCAATATCGACAGAAATCTCATCATACCACAAAGATACAAAAAAATTTCCAACCACCCCGCGCGTTAGTGACCTAATATCAATTGTTTTTTTGGCGACTTAAGAGCGAAAAATGATATTTTTATGATTTCAGATCAAAATACATCATTCTCGTTCGTAGTGCGCTGTCACTAATATTAAAGAATTCTTTTTCAGCTGATTCCTCTTCATATATGAATTTGAATCCGTTTCGCTTATAGTATCCTATAGTCGCAACATCATTGACTGCATCAACCACTATGAATCTGCAGCCGGTTTTATTATCAACGGATCTGAACCATTTTTTGATAAACTCCATGACTTGTGTACCTATGTGGTCATCGGTAGCTCTATATAGCTTATTTACAGCAAGGCGACCTATGAGTACTGCCGGATACGTGCGACCCCTCTTCGGATTGGCCACAGCACGTTGTATGCGGTTACGCACATGCCCCGGCATTCCATGAGTTTTAATACTATCATTTGAAATAGTGAATTCCGAAAGGATAGTTTCGGGATCATTCCTTAAAATCCAACAATAAGTCTTGCCAAGCAACTCCTTATCGTATTGGATTGCATCTTGATTGAAAAATTCATCAAGATCGGAATTTCCACACTCAAATTTCTTACAATGACATAGTATATCATGATCAAGCTTGACCATGACGCAATCTTCTTCGAGGTTTATCGCCATATTTCTTTACGAATTTTTCTGCCACGGGAATATAAAATCCCGCGACCGCTGAAAAAATTCTCTTAATTTTTGTTCATCTTCTCTTGACAACTGAGGTGTGGGCTTTTTGCCGTTTTCTGATGCTTCATAGTCAAATTTACGAGCTTCCTCACCCCACAGTTCCGGAGAAGTCCTGATCGTAGTTGCCATAATTTTCAAATTTTTACAAAGATACCATTTTTATTGTACTATTCAAAATCCCGGGACTATTTTTTTGCGGAAATTTTCATCGGATTTTTCTTGGATTTACGGGAGTTTCGTTGTATTTTTGCATAGTATATTTACTATCTTATTACTAATGCCAAACGAATACATACCACGTCCCGTTGTGGATTTACCCGAATTGAAGACCGATACGGTTATCGACCGCATCCACTACATAATGCGCATCAACAATATGTCGCAGGCCCGGTTTGCCCGCCTCATAGGTATCGATCCGAGCAATCTGTCGAAGGTTTTGACCGGGAAAGCACCTGTATCAGAGAGCCTTATAAACCGCATAGTGATAGATGCTGGGGTATCGAAGGCTTGGCTGCGCGACGGCGCCGAGGCTCCTTATGCCAAGCCCCTCATGGCCGAGGAAATACTGATTGAAAATCCGCTGGTACCTTCAGCGATGGCCGACGACGGCACTCCGGTCTACGATATCGACGTGACCGCAGGATGCCATAATCTCGAAGCTATTTTCAGCGAGCAGCGCCCCATAGGCGCGGTGTCGCTTCCGGGCCTGAAACACAAGCAGATAATAGTGCCGGTGAGCGGTGACTCCATGTCGCCTACGATATGCGACGGCGGCTATGTGGCCATACGTCCCATCAACGACATGCGCAATATTTTCTGGGGTCAGATATATGTGGTGGGTCTGGAGGAATACCGCATGGTGAAATTCGTGAGGAAACATCCCGACAAGTCAATGGTGATACTCCACAGCGCCAATCCCGCCTACGATGACATGGAGGTGCTCCGCTCCGATATCAAGTCGCTCTATCTTGTTGAAAACATATTAAATTACAGTAGAAGATGCTGAAAAAAATACTGACACTCGCAATCGCGGCCGCGGCGACAGTGGCGGCCGCCTATGGTGAAACGCCAACGTTTGACCAGCTTGAAGTGAAGGCCGACCGCTTCATACACTACAAAGAGTGGTCGTCGGCTCAGGCCATGCTCCAGCTCATGGTGGCCGAGAAGCCGGCCGATGCGTCGGTCACGGGCAAGGCTATAGCCGTGGCCGGGCTTAGAAATGACTCCACGGAGCAGTTGAGGCTGTTTCGCAACGCGGTCAGCAACAGGCAGCAGTTTGAGAAAGTGTTCTCGGCGGTCGAGAGTGAGTCATTCGCCCTTGCCCGCTGCGACGTCTACGAGGACTTTCTGCTGATGATAGCCCGCAGCGAGCCGTGGCTGCGCCGCTCAATCGACGGCTACCTGCTGAAGTATTATACTTACCGCAGCAACGGTCAGGGAATGGTGGAGTATGCTGACCGCATGCTTGCCGGGATGCCCGACAATGTGACCTTTCTTCACGACAAGGCAAGCGGGTATATGCTTCAGGGTGATTTCGCGGCGGCGATGGATGTTTACCGCCATCTTGTAGAAGTGGCGCCCGACAATGTCGACGCCCTCCTTGCTCTGGGCTTCTATGCCAAGTCGCAGGGCGACAATGCCGCGGCACTGCCTTATTTCGAGCGCGCATATTCAATCATGCCCACCCCCTACATCCGGGCAGAAATTGAAAATTTAAAATTGAAAATTTAAAATTCAATCTACCTTCCATCATTCTAAATTTTAAATTCTAAAAAAGATGGCCAATGCAATCGTAGAGAAAAGCGAGGCTTATGCGGTAAGGATTGTGAATTTATACAAATTCTTAAAATTTACTCGCTACGAATATGTCATGTCAAAGCAGATCCTCCGTTGTGGTACAAGTATCGGTGCCAATATTGCAGAAGCGCAGGAAGCTCAGACCGACTATGATTTCCTCGCCAAACTTTACATTGCTTTAAAAGAATGCAGCGAATCTCTCTACTGGCAGCGCATACTTTTCAGAACCGAATTTCTTGAAAAATCAGAATTTCACTCTCTACAAAACGACGCTTTGGAAATCAAGGCACTTCTCACATCAATAATCAAAACAAAGAAACTCAAGATGACTGAATCAAAGCAATGACAAATTGGTTTAAAGGTCTCCCATATAATTCTAAATTTTCCATTCTAAATTTTCCATTTTAGCAATGTCAAAGATAATCGAATGCGTGCCCAATTTCAGCGAGGGACGCGACAAAGAAATCATCAAGTCTATTACCGACGCTATCGAGAGCGTGGAGGGTATACGCCTGCTCGACGTTGACCCGGGCGAAGCCACCAACCGCACAGTAGTGACATTCGTGGGTGAGCCCGAGGCCGTGACCGAAGCCGCTTTCCGCGGCGTGAAGCGCGCCGCCGAGCTTATCGACATGCGCAACCACCACGGCGCCCACCCGCGCATGGGTGCCACCGACGTGCTACCGCTCATTCCCGTGTCGGGCATCACGCTCGAGGAGTGCGCCGAACTCGCCCGCAAGCTGGCCGAGCGCATCGCCACCGAGCTCGACATCCCCACCTACTGCTACGAGGCTGCCGCCTCGACACCGGCGCGCAAGAATCTCGCCGTGGTGCGCAAGGGCGAATATGAAGGATTGGCCGACCGCCTTGCCGATCCCGTGGAAGGCCCCGACTTCGGCAAAGGCCCCATGACCGAGCGCTCAGCACGCACGGGTGCCACAGCTGTGGGCGCCCGCGACTTCCTCATAGCCGTGAATTTCAACCTCAACACCACCTCCACCCGCCGCGCCAACGCCATAGCATTTGACGTGCGCGAGAAGGGTCGCCCCGCCCGCGAGGGTGGCCGCCTCACCGGCAAGCCGCTCAAGGACGAGGCCGGAAATCCCGTGATGATACCCGGCACTCTCAAGGGCACCAAGGCGATAGGCTGGTATATCGACGAATATGGCATAGCCCAGGTGTCAATGAACATCACCGACATCAACACCACGCCGCTCCATGTGGCATTTGACGAGGTGACCCGCGCAGCCGCCGCCCGCGGCATCCGCGTGACGGGCACCGAGATAGTGGGACTGATACCCCGTCGCACCCTCATCGAGGCCGGCAAATATTTCCTCCACAAGCAGCAGCGCTCCACCGGCATACCCGACGACGAGATAATACGCATCGCCATCAAGAGCATGGGGCTCGACGAGCTGAAGCCGTTTGACCCGGCCGAGAAGGTTATCGAGGACATGATAGCCGACAATGCCGGCAAGAAAAAGCTCGTCGACATGACCCTTACGGGGTTTGCCCGCGAGACGGCGAGCGAATCGCCCGCACCCGGCGGCGGCTCGGTTTCGGCCTACATGGGCGCCCTCGCCGCAGCACTCGGCACCATGGTGGCCAACCTTTCGGCCCACAAGGCCGGATGGGACGACCGCTGGCGCGAGTTTTCCGATAAGGCCGAACAAGGTCAGGCGCTGCTCAACCGCCTGCTGGCGCTTGTCGACGAGGACACGGCTGCGTTTGACCGCGTGATGGCTGCATTCTCCATGCCCCGCGGCAGCGAGCAGGAACGTGCCGCCCGCGCCGAAGCCATCGAGGCCGCCACGCTCTATGCAGCGATGGTACCCCTGACCACCATGATGACGACGCTCGACACCTTCCCCCTGCTCCAATATGTTGCCGACGAAGGTAATCCCGCATCGGCAAGCGACGCCGGAGTAGGCGCGCTGGCAGCCCTCGCCGCGATAGGGGGAGCCCGCCTCAACGTGCTCATCAACATAGCCTCGCTCACTGACAAGGCACGCGCGGCCGAAATCAAGGCTCAGGCCGACGAAATCGAGACCCGCGCACGCGAAGCAGCCTCAGCCGTACTTAAATCAGTCGAATCAAATATCATGAAATCATGAACAAAGATAAATCCTTCCGCGACGAAGTAGCCGCCGGTATCCCCGACGTGCTCCCCGCACCCCGTCCCTACGACACTACCGTCAACCATGCGCCGCGCCGCAAGAAAATACTCACTCCGGCTCAGGAGCGCCTTGCGCTGAAAAACGCCCTCCGTTATTTCCCCGAGCATCTGCATGCCGAACTCGCTCCGGAATTTGCCCGCGAGTTGCGCGACTACGGCCGCATCTACATGTACCGCTTCCGTCCCGCCTACGAGATGCATGCCCGTCCCATCGACGAGTATCCCGCACGCTCCCGTCAGGCGGCCGCCATCATGATGATGATCCAGAACAATCTCGACCCCGCCGTGGCCCAGCATCCCCATGAGCTCATCACCTACGGAGGCAACGGTGCCGTGTTCCAGAACTGGGCGCAGTATCTCCTCACCATGCGCTACCTGAGCGAGATGACCGACGAGCAGACCCTCGTGATGTACTCGGGTCATCCGCTCGGACTTTTCCCATCCCACAAGCGCGCCCCCCGCGTGATAGTCACCAACGGCATGGTGATACCCAACTACTCCAAGCCCGACGACTGGGAGCGGTTCAACGCCATGGGCGTGTCGCAATACGGCCAGATGACCGCCGGTTCATATATGTATATAGGCCCGCAGGGCATAGTCCACGGCACAACCATCACCGTGCTCAATGCCGCACGCTCGCGCATGGAGCCGGGCCGCGACTCGATAGGCGGCATGCTGTTTGTATCGGCCGGACTCGGCGGCATGTCGGGCGCCCAGCCCAAGGCCGGCGTGATTTCGGGCGTGGTGAGCATCATAGCCGAAATCAATCCTCTTGCAGTGGAGAAGCGCTACCGTCAGGGATGGGTCGACGAGGTTTACACTGACCTCGACGCCCTCGTGGCACGCGCCCGCCGCGCTATGGAAGCCCGCGAGGCGGTGTCGCTCGCCTATCAGGGCAATGTGGTCGACCTGTGGGAACGTCTCGCAGCCGAGCCCGACCTCAAGGTGGATCTCGGCAGCGACCAGACCTCGCTCCACAATCCGTGGGCAGGTGGTTATTATCCCGCCGGACTCTCGCTCGAGGAATCGAAAGCCATGATGGCCGACGACCCCGAGGAATTCCGCCGCAGGGTGCAGGAATCGCTGCGCCGTCAGGTAGCCGCCATCAACAAGCTGGCTGACCGCGGCATGTATTTCTTTGACTACGGCAACGCCTTCCTGCTCGAGAGCGCCCGCGCCGGCGCCGACGTGATGAAAGAGGACGGGACGTTCCGATACCCGTCATACGTGCAGGATATCATGGGTCCGAAATTCTTCGACTACGGCTTCGGCCCGTTCCGCTGGGTGTGCACTTCAGGCCTTGAAAGCGACCTCGAGGCCACTGACCGCATAGCTGCACGCGTGCTGGAGGAGATGCTCGAGACTGCGCCCGAGGAAATCCGCGGCCAGCTCGCCGACAATCTCCACTGGATACGCGAAGCCTCGCGCAACCACCTCGTAGTGGGGTCGCAGGCCCGAATACTCTATGCCGACGCCGAAGGCCGCGCACGCATAGCTCTGGCCTTCAACGAGGCGATAGCATCGGGCGAGATATCGGCTCCCGTGGTTCTCGGCCGTGACCATCACGACGTATCGGGTACCGATTCCCCCTACCGAGAGACATCCAATATTTACGACGGCTCACAGTTCACAGCCGACAT
Organism: Duncaniella sp.; assembly: GCA_029060405.1. Lineage (GTDB taxonomy): Bacteria > Bacteroidota > Bacteroidia > Bacteroidales > Muribaculaceae > Duncaniella. The sequence continues at coordinate 11,279 of JAIDUB010000083.1, forward strand.
GGCAGTGCACAACGTGATAGGCGACTCATTCCGCGGCGCCACTTGGGTATCGATCCACAACGGCGGCGGTGTGGGATGGGGCGAGGTGATCAACGGCGGATTCGGAATGGTCATCGACGGCTCTCCCGAAGCTGCGCGCAACATCACCGAAATGCTCCTGTGGGATGTCAACAACGGTATCGCCCGCCGAAGCTGGGCCCGCAACGACGGCGCTATCTTCGCCATACGACGCGAGATGGAGCGCACCCCCGGCCTCACAGTCACTCTCCCCAACATCGCTTCTGACTCACTTATCGACGAAACTTTCAAATCATTATGAATATACACCATATCTCGCCCGCCCGCTTGACCATCGACCGGGTGGGCCAAATAATCGGCCGCGGAATGAAACTCGCCCTCAGCGACGAGTCCCGCGCACTCATAGAGCGCTGCCGCACGTATCTCGACAATAAAATGGCTACGCAGACCGAGCCCATCTACGGTATAACCACCGGCTTCGGCTCGCTTTGCAACATATCGATAGGCCATGACCAGCTCTCGCAGCTTCAGGTCAACCTCGTGATGTCACATGCCTGCGGCACCGGCGAGCGGGTGCCCGCTGAAATCGTGCGCCTGATGCTCCTGCTCAAAGTCCAGTCGCTCTCCTACGGCAACTCGGGCGTGCAACTCGCCACCGTTGAGGGCCTGATCAAGCTCTTCAACTCCGACGCCCTCCCCGTGGTATACACCCAAGGTTCGCTCGGAGCCTCGGGCGACCTCGCCCCTCTTGCCCATCTCTCGCTCCCGCTCATAGGTAAAGGTGAGGTGGAATACAAAGGAGAGGTGCGCCCCGCCGCCGAAGTGCTTCCCGAAATAGGCCTTGAGCCGGTGAATCTGATGTCGAAAGAGGGTCTCGCGCTGCTCAACGGCACCCAGTTCATGAGCGCCTACGCCACATGGTCGGTGCTCCGCAGCCGCCATCTGGGCGCGATGGCCGACAAGATCGCAGCTCTGTCGCTCGACGCTTTCGACGGCCGCATAGAGCCGTTCGGCCGCGAGGTCAACGAAGTGCGCCACCACCGCGGCCAGATCGAGACCGCGGCCGCCGTGCGCGCCTACCTCGAGGGCAGCGAAATCATCGAAAGCCCCAAGAAACATGTTCAGGACCCTTACTCGTTCCGCTGCGTGCCGCAGGTTCACGGCGCCTTTAAGGACACCCTCGCCTATGTGGGCGGCGTGATCGAGGATGAAATCAACTCGCCTACCGACAATCCCACCATCTTCCCCGACGAAGACATCATAGTATCGGCCGGCAACTTCCACGGCGAGCCCATAGCCCAGCCAATGGACTTCCTTGCCGTGGCTCTGACCGAGCTGTCGAATATCTCCGAGCGCCGCATCTACAAGCTCATATCGGGACAGCGCGGCTTACCCTCGTTTCTCGTGGCAAATCCGGGCGTCAACAGCGGCTTCATGATTCCGCAATACACCGCCGCATCCATCGTGAGCCAGTCGAAAGGCTTCTGCTGGCCCAACAGTTGCGACTCCATACCCTCGTCGCAGGGACAGGAGGACCATGTGTCGATGGGCTCCAACTCGGCCACGAAACTCTACCGCGTGGTGGGCAACACCACCCGCGTGCTGGCCATAGAGATGCTCAACGCCGCGCAGGCACTCGAATTCCGCCGACCGCTCCACACCTCGCCCGTGCTCGAGGAATTCCATGCCGCATTCCGCGATGCGATACCGTTTGTCGACAACGACTGCGTGATGTATCCCCTCATCGCCAAGTCGGTGGAATTCATCAACAAAGCTTGACCGCGTCATGATTATCAAGAACATAGCCTCGATACTCGGTATCACCTCCCCCGCCAAGTCGCGCCTCGAAGGCGTGGAGATGGCCTCGGTGGCAAGCATTGACGATGCGTGGCTGCGCACCGGCGGCGAGACCATCACCGATTTCGGACCCATGGCCGAAATGCCCGCGCCCGCCGAGGGCGAGGAAGTGATCGACGCCTGCGGCGGCATGCTGTTTCCGTCGTTTTGCGACTCCCACACCCACATCGTATATGCCGGAAGCCGCGAAGGCGAGTTTGTCGACAAAATCGCCGGGCTATCCTACGAGGAAATAGCCGAGCGCGGCGGCGGAATACTCAATTCGGCCGACCTGCTCGCAGCCACCTCTGAAGACGAGCTCTACCGTCAGGCCATGAGCCGCGTCGACGAGATCATAGCCATGGGCACCGGAGCCGTTGAAATCAAGAGCGGCTACGGACTCTCCACCGATTCCGAACTGAAGATGCTCCGCGTGATAGCCCGCATAGCCGAGTCGACCCCGCTGGTGGTGCGCGCCACATTCCTCGGCGCCCACGCCGTAGCGCGCGAATACTATGGCCGTCAGGATGAATATGTCGACCACATTATCACCGACATGCTTCCCGCCGTGGCCGCACAGGGCGTGGCGCAATACGTCGACGTGTTCTGCGACAAAGGCTTCTTCACCGTGCGCGACACCGAGCGCATACTCGACGCCGCAGCCCGCTACGGACTCCGCCCCAAAATCCACGCCAACGAACTCGCCCGCTCAGGCGGCGTGCAGGTAGGCGTGGCAAAGGGCGCCCTGTCGGTCGACCACCTCGAGCGCATAGGCTCGCAGGAAATCGAAGCCCTCTACGGCTCAGCGACAATCCCCACCATGCTGCCGGGAGCATCCTTCTTCCTCGGCATGCCCTACGGTCCCGCCCGACAGGTGATCGACGCCGGCCTGCCCCTCGCCCTCGCAAGCGACTACAACCCCGGCTCATCGCCCTCGGGCAGCATGAAGATGGTGATGTCGCTCGGAAGCATAAAGATGAAACTCACCCCCGAGGAAGCATTCAACGCCGTGACCATCAACGGCGCCTACGCCATGGGCGTCGAATCCGAGACCGGCTCGATAGCCCCCGGCAAACTCGCCTCCTTCTTCATCACCCGCCCCATCCCCTCTCTCGCCTTCTTCCCCTACGCCTACACCGCCCCCCTCATCGCCCGCACCTTCCTCCGAGGCCGGGAGGTGTAAGCCCGGTGAATATCCACGGCACATGCGGCGGCATCGTTCAACCGCGCCGCGGTTGATTTAATTTTGATCACCGTTACCCCGGGTGACAAGCACCCGGGGCTATTAAGATGGCTGCCCCTCCCGGGCATGCGGGGCGTAACCGCCCCGAAGGACAACCGCCCCCTCGGGCGACAACCCTCGTACCGCAGAGGCGGGCGACATCACCTCGGGCAACAGCCCGCGTGCCCCGGAGGGGCTACAGCTAATTAGCCCCGGGTGCTTGTCACCCGGGGGAACATGCCCCCACACACCTCCACCCCGGAGGGGTGGCACATCGCCTCCATCTCTCCTCGGGCGTCAGCCCTCGCACCGCAGAGGCGGGCGACATCACCTCGGGCGTCAGCCCGTATGCCCCGGAGGGGCTACAGCTCACTAACCCCGGGTGCTTGTCACCCGGGGAAACAGCAACCCCTAACAAACTCCACCCCGGAGGGGTGGCACATCAGAACATCTAAAACTATTAACAACCATGAGTAAGACATTTTCTCTTCACCACATCGTATTTGCGACCAAGCATCGCGAACCGACCATCACGCAAGAGTATAAGAGAGACTTATTTGCCTACATTCATGGTATTATCAAAAACAAGAAATGCAATTTATTCCGCATCAATGGTATGGCCGATCACATACACTTACTCGTTGATATCCATCCATCGGTAGCGATTGCAGATCTCGTTAAGGAAATCAAGCAATGGAGCAGCCACTGGCTGAAATCCGATAGCCGATTCCCGTTGTTCTCTGGTTGGGGAGAAGGTTATTATGCCGTATCCTTGGGACTTGACGCGCTCGAAGCATGCCGCCTGTACATCATTAATCAGGAGACACACCACGGATCCGCCGATCTATTGTCAGAGATGCAGCATATCGCCAGATCCAATGGTCTGACATGGTATCAGGATGACTGGGACTAAGGCATTGTTCAACCGCGCCGCGGTTGATTTATTTTTGGTCACCGTTACCCCGGGTGACAAGCACCCGGGGCTATTAAGATGGCTGCCCCTCCGGGGCATGCGGGGCGTAACCGCCCCGAAGGACAACCACCCCCTCGGCGTCAGCCCTCGTACCGCAGAGGCGGACGACATCACCTCGGGCGACAGCCCGTGTGCCCCGGAGGGGGGCTACAGCTCATTAGCCCCGGGTGCTTGTCACCCGGGGGAACATGCCCCCTCTTCAACTCCACCCCGGAGGGGTGGCACAATACATGACTATTAACTATTTAACTTACTCTATATGAAAATAATCAATTTTGATGAGACACCGTCGCTGGTGAGCCAGTATATGGCCGAGCTGCGCGACGTGACCGTACAGAAAGACATGCTCCGCTTCCGCCGCAACCTCGAGCGCATCGGCGAGATCATGGCCTACGAATTGTCAAAGACGCTCAGCTACAAGACCGTCGACATCCCCACCCCGCTCGCCACGGCCAAGTGCAAGATTCTTGATGAAAAACTCGTGCTCGCCACCATATTCCGCGCCGGCATACCGTTTCACAAAGGCTTTCTCGACTACTTTGACCACGCCCAGAACGCATTCGTATCGGCCTACCGCAAATATCGCGAGAAAGAAAACTTCGACGTATTCATCGAATACATCGCCTCGCCACGCATCGACGGCAAGACCGTGGTGATAGCTGATCCCATGCTCGCCACCGGCTCATCGATGGAGCTGAGCTATAAAGCCCTGCTCACCAAAGGTGAACCCGCCCACATCCACGTGGCTTCGGTAATCGCTTCGCAGAAAGCCATCGACTACGTTAAGGCCACCTTCCCCGCCGAAAAGACCACCATATGGGTAGGGTGCATCGACGACGAGATCAACGACCACTCCTACATCGTGCCCGGCCTCGGCGACGCCGGCGACCTCGCCTACGGCGTGAAAGAGTGACTACGTTACGGCAAAACCATCAACTATTCTTTCAAAAAAACTTTTTGTCACCTGCGGCTGCCCGCGGGTGACACTTTATTTCGCGGATGACGCCTCCATGCGTCACACGCAAAGTCGCATTGTGTCATTATGCCATAAATCCATTATCAAAACTTACTTTATCGCGAATTTCAACACGCGATTCTTACATATTATTTGGTATTCCCACAAAAATGTTATATTTTTGCATTGAAAATACCAAATAATCACAGTCAATCGATTGTCATTATCACCCGAAATATCGAATATATATTCACAGATAAAGGATCCCAACTATCAAAATGAAAAAAACAATTCTTGCGGCTGCCTTAGCTACGGCAGCTCTTTTTAACGCTCCCGGCATCCATGCCGTTCCCGCCCGTCCGGGTGTGATGGAACGCACGATGGCCGACGGCAGCACTGTGAAAGTGCGCCTCGCGGGCGATGAGTTTTACCATTATTACCTGTCGGAAGACGGCTATCTGCTCGTTGACCGCGGGGGAATACTGTATTACGGCGATGTTGACTCCTCAGGCGCCATAGTATCAAGCGACTTCAAGGCCACCGACAAGGCCACCCGCCCGGCCGAAGCCCGCAACTTCCTTGCCGGCGTGGACATGAGCCGCGTGGGCCAGACGCTCGACCGACGCCGCTCGCTGTCGCCACGACTGGTGGAACGCGCCACGAAGCCCCGTCAGATGCGCGCCCCCGCAGCCAAGGCGGCAGGCGACGAGGGTTATCCCCTCGGCCCGGGTCTGTTCCCCGGCACATCCTTCCCCTCCAAGGGTGACCAGAAGGCGCTCGTGATACTCGTGCAATATAAGGACAAGAAATTTACGCTCGATAATCCCCACGATTATTTCTCGCGCATGCTCAACGAGACCGGATTTTCCGATTACGGCGGCACGGGATGCGCGAAGGAGTATTTCGAGCTGTGTTCCGACAATCTGTTCCGTCCCGAATTTGACGTGGTCGGCCCGGTAACTCTGTCGCAGAACATGAGCTACTACGGCGGCAACGACTGGTGGGGCAATGACCAGCATCCCGAGGAAATGGTGATCGAAGCTTGCCAGCAGCTCGACTCTACGGTCGATTTCTCGGAGTATGACCGCGACGGCGACGGATATATCGATAATGTATTCCTGTTTTATGCAGGTCAGGGCGAAGCATCCTACGGATCGGAGAATACCGTGTGGCCTCACTCGTGGGATATCACTTCGGCCACTTCCACGCCCTATTATTTCGACGGTGTGCGCCTCGACCGCTACGGCTGCACCAACGAGTGGGAGCAGAACCGCCCCGATGGTGTGGGTACATTTATACATGAGTTCAGCCATGTAATGGGTCTGCCTGACCTTTACGCCACATCCTACACCTCGGCATTCACTCCCGGCGGCTGGAGCGCGCTCGACTACGGCCCCTACAACAACGACGGCATGACCCCGCCGCTCTACGGCGCTTTCGAGCGCTATGCGCTGGGCTGGAACGCCCCGGTCGTGCTTGACCGCCCCATGAACGCCACGCTGCCGCAGATTCTCGACAATGTGACGGCCATAATCAAGACCACGAAGGCCAATGAATTTTTCCTGCTCGAAAACCGCCAGCAGACGAGCTGGGACACTTATATTCCCGGCCACGGCATGCTCGTATGGCACATCGACTATAACACAGAAAAGTGGGAGGACAATGTGGTAAACAACACCACCTATCACCAGTATGTGGATATAGTGGAAGCTGACAACACGCAGAGCGAAAATTCGCGTGCCGGCGACACATTCCCCGGCACCAAAAACGTGACGTCGCTCACCGCCACCACCTCACCGTCGCTCAAGATGTGGGGCGGCACACCCGTGGAAGTACCTCTGACCGAGATTGCCGAGAGCGCCGACGGCGTTATCACTTTCAAGGTGATGGGAGGCCGTGAAGATTATGTGGCCGTTACTGTGGGTGAGCCGGAAAATATTACCGACGATTCGTTTACGGCCACATGGACCAAGACCGATGCTCCTGTATATCTGCTGAGCGTGTTCACCGTTAACGACAAAGGCGACCGCACTTACGTGGAAGGCTTCGACCGCTTCAATGCAGGGAATGCTGACCGCGCCGAAGTGACCGGACTTGAGCCGGATACTGAATACTATTACACCGTGACCGCCTCATATGGTCTGGAATTAACCCCCGAATCAGACGCAATGGCCGTGTACACCGGAGCAGCCGGCATAAACCGCCTCAAGGTGGAAGCGCTCGAGGGTACGGACGTGACCCATAACAGCTTCACAGCCACATGGAATCATCTTGAAGGTGCTTCCGATTATATTCTCACCGTATATAAGCGCGACTACGAAGGAGCCTTTGAGTCAACGGTAGATTTCACCGACGGAGCATCGACCCTCCCCGAAGGTTTCACTTCTTCGTCGGCATCAACTTATGCCAACGCATCCTATTCCGGTGATGCCATCCCGGCACTGCGCCTCGCAACGAGCGGCGACCATCTCTCGGCAACGTTTGCCGACGGCATACGCGGCCTCCGGTTCTGGCACCGCGGCAACGGCACTTCTGAAGGAGACGTAATCAATGTATATGCGATCGCCGGCTCGTCGCGTCCTGTCGTGGCTGAAATACCCGTTGTGTCAGATAAGGGCGGATGCGTGACCGAAATCACCGAATTCCCTGAAAACACCCGCGGAGTACGCATCGAGTTCGTGCGCACCGGCACAAAAGGCTCGCTCGCGATCGACGACGTGACCGTAAGCCACGGCACTACAGCTAAAGATACGGCGCTTCCCGCTTACGACGGCATCACCACCGGCTACACCGATTCCTACAAGGTGGAAGGCCTCGATCCCGAATGTGACTACTTCTATAAGGTAGCCGCTACCGACGGCACACGCACCTCGCGCCACTCTGACCTTGTCAAGGTCACCACCCTCAAGGATATGGGACAGTCAGGCATCATAGCTGCCGAGGCTGCTGAAACACGCATCGATATATCGGGTCGCGAACTCACCGCAACTGCCGGCGGCACCATAACCGTAACCACCATATCGGGTCATGTGATCGCAACCGCATCGGGCACGCTTCATGTCACTCTTCCCACAACGGGAATCTACATCGTGGCAACTCCCGCAGGCGCCAAGAAAATCTTAATTCATGATTAATGATTCACAATTCATAATCAACACAGACTCATTCTCCTCTCCTCCCAAAAAACATGAATCATGAATCATGAATCATGAATCAAAGCAGCATATCCAATCAGGTATAATTAATCTTTATTCAATGATCGGGCGGCGGTAAAAGGTTTCGGCTACCGTCTGATCTAAAAAAACAGAAACCATCATTATCACTATGAAAAAAAATCTTACACGGATTTTTTCACTGTTGCTGGCAGCGGTAACAGCGCTGAGCATCTCGGCAGCCCCGCTGGCAAAGAAGGTGAAAGCTCCTACCGCTGAGAAAACCGTGCAGCTCAATGCCGCAGGAGCCAAACTCCAGCAGAAAGCCCGTGCAAAATCAGCGGTAAAAACCGATGTTGTTGTGCCGCAGGTTCGTAAATCAAAGACAGCAAATGTGTTCCGCAGCGCACTCAAGAACGCCAATGTACCCGTTAAGGCACCTTACAAAGTAGGCCGACAGGTAGCTTCACAGGTAAGCCTGTGGGGTAGCGTGGTATATTCCGATAATGCGAGTATGGAGGCTGGTCTCTACACGATACCTACCGCCGACGGACAAGTATTTGACCTCTTGGTAGGCGGCGCCGCACCTGAATACGGCGGCGTGCTTGTCGACAACGTATATTATACCTGTGAAGCATTCAGCTTCTGGGGCATGACATTCATTTCCTTTGTGGGATATGATATCGAGACAGGTGAAACCGTATATAATCAGGACGGAGAATATCAGGTATTCTCAATGTCATATGACAAGACCACCTCTACAGTCTACGGTATCTCCCTTATGGAAGATGGATATGCACTTGTAAAAATATCATTTGACGACGAGCTCGGATTTGAGCCCGTGGCCATTATAGCCAAGCCTGCCGATATACCTGCCGGCGAAGTATATGGCTGGAACTCTATGGCATGTGATGCCGATGGTCAGATCTATGCCATCGCCTACGCCGGTGAATCGGGTAATTCATTCATCCCTACCGGTTCATGGCTTTATAAGGTTAGCAAGACCGGTGAGCTCACCCTCGTAGGTTCGACCGGCGAGAAGCCCGCGTATATGTCAGACTGTACGTTTGACACCGTAACCGGCAAACTTTTCTGGACACTCTCTCCGGCCGATGAAACAGGCTGGCTTTGTGAAATCAACAAGGCCACCGGTGCTGCAACCCGCGTGTTCCAGTATACCTATGCTGAAGAAATCTGCGGACTCGTTTCGCCCTCACCCGCAGCAGCCGACAACGCACCTGCAGCCGTGGAGGACCTTAAGATCGAATTTACCGAAGGCGCTCTCACAGGTACGGTATCGTTCAAAGCTCCTTCCACACTCTTCGACGGCACAGCAGCATCAGGCGATCTTACCTACACCGTTCTCGCCAACGACGAGAAAGTCGCCACAGGCTCCACCACTTTCGGAGCAGCGGTTAACGCTGAAGTCACCCTCGAAAGCGGCATGTACACCTTCGTGGTATCAGTATCCAATGCAGCCGGCGAAAGCCCCAAAACCAAAGTCAAGAACATATTCGTGGGTAAGGACGCACCCGTAGCTCCCTCGGTAACCGCCACCTACGATGCCCAGAGCAATACCGCCACCGTGACATGGACTCCCGTAACCGCATCGGTCAACGGCGGCTACATGAATGCCGATGCCGTGACCTACGATGTAACCCGTAATCCCGGTGCTGTAGTGCTTGCCACCGGCACCACCG
>JAIDUB010000084.1 GCA_029060405.1 Duncaniella sp.
AACCTAATCCCTAATCCCTAATCCCTAATCCCTAAATCCTAATCCCTAAAACCTAATCCCTAAAACCTAATCCCTAATCCCTAAAACCTAATCCCTAATCCCTAAAACCTACCTCTTCCGATAGGTAATGGCGGCGAGGAGGCTGAGGGTGAGGGCGAAGGCGGCGAGGATGAGGTAGTGCTGCCACAGGTCGGCTACGGTGGCGCCTTTGAGGTAGATGGCGCGGATTATCTCGATGAAGTAGCGTGGCGGGATGGCGTATGTGATGGTCTGCGCCCACGCAGGCATTGAACTGACGGGCGTGAACAGTCCGCCCATGAGCTGGAATATCATTATGATGGCGAAGAGCACAAAGATGCTCTGCAACATTGTCTCGGATGTGTTGGCCACAATCACGCCTATCCCCGACATGACGAGTGCCAGCAGTATGGCGGAGAGATATATGGCGCCGATGCTTCCCTCGGGTGCGAGCCCGTAGACGGCTCGGCCTACTATGAGGCCTATTGTGACCACGACAAGTCCGGCAATCCAGTAGGGTATGAGTTTAGAGAGCACGAAGGTGAAGCGGTTGACAGGGGTGACGTTCATGGCCTCGATGGTGCCGGTTTCTTTCTCGCGCACTATACTCAGCGCGGGCAGAAAGCCGCATATCACTATGATGAGAATCACCATGAGGGCGGGTATCATGTAGTTGCGGTAGTTGAGCGTGGGGTTGAAGCGGTTTATTATGCTTGCGGTGGCTGGCATGGCAGCTCCGCGCTCGGCAGCACAGGCTGCGAGCGAGCCGGCGATGCTGCTGCTGACGTATTGACTCCCGAGCAAGCCTTTCATTGCGTTGACGCCGTTGGCCTCGATATCGACGGGTGAGAAATCGCGGGAGAAGTGGGGCGGGAAGGTCACTATCACGTCGGCATCGCCGTTCTCCACCGTCACGATGGCTTGGGAATATGTGCCCGCCAAGTCGCTTACCGTGATATCGGGGACGGCGGAAAGGTCGGCGATTATGCGGCGAGTGGTCATGGAGCGGTCGTTGTCGACCACCGTGACTTTCACGTCGGTCACGTCGAGATTGGCCACCAGAGGCGCCACGAGCATCACCATGAGTGGCATCATGAGAATCACGCGGGGTACCAGCGGGTCGCGGCGCATTATGTTGAACTCCTTGCGCAGAAGGGCGACGAGTATGCGTAGGTTCATGTCAGCGTGTATTGAATTTTTTGATGGCTACGGTCAGTATCGCGGCGGTCATGGCTGCGAGTATTGTAATTTCGCGTGCTACATAATCGATGGGAAGCTGCTGTATCATGAGCTTGCGCATGGCCTCGATATACCAGCGGGCGGGTATTATGGCCGATATGTACCGGAGTGGCGCAGGCATGTTTTCGATGGGAAATATCATTCCCGACAGCAGTATTACGGGCATCATGAACACCATAGCCGACATTATGAGGGCGTTGACCTGAGTGGAGGCCAGCGTGGATACGAGCAGGCCTATGGCGAGTGACAGCACTATGTAGAGCAGCGTAACACCTGTCACTGACCACACCGAGGCGGAAACGGGCAGACCGAGCACCGTATAGGCTATGGAGAGCATTATGGCGAGTATGATGCACGACACTATGAAATAGGGCGTAAGCTTTCCGAAGATTATGGTGCGCGGACTTACGGGCGACACCAGCAGAAGGTTCATGGTGCCGGTCTCTTTTTCGCGCACTATCGACACTGATGTCATGATGGCGCAGATGAGTATGAAAATCATGCCCATTATGCCGGGCACGAAATTGTAGGCGCTTTTCATCTGCGGATTGTAGAGAGTGCGGATTATTACGGACGAATTTGCATCTGCGCCTCTGATCACTCCGGTAATATAGGCGGCAGCTGTGCGGCCTGTGGTGGGATTGGAGGCGTCGACTATTATCTGGTGGCGCTCTGAGCCGTCGGCCGCCGTGTCAATCACTATCGCCGCATCGGCCTTGCCCGTGCGCAGCAGCCGGTCGATTTCGCCGGGGGCTGCGAGCCCTTCAAAAGAGAAGTAGCTGTTGACGCGCAGCTTCTCGAGCAACTGCCGTGTGGCCGGGGTGTGCCGGGAAACCGATGCGACTATCTTAATATTGTTGACTTCGGTGGATATGGCGAAACCGAAGAGCAGCAAGAGCATGAGCGGCATGAGGATAGTGATGAGCATGGTGCGCCGGTCACGCACTATCTGCAGCGATTCTTTTCTGACTAATGATGTGAATGTCGACATGGCTTCAATCGTCTGATCGTTGTGCGCCGGCGGCGAGGATGCGGAAAACCTCGTCGATTGTGGCTGCGTGATACTTTTTCTTCAGGGCGCCGGGGGTGTCGAGGGCCACGATGCGTCCGTCGACCATCATGGAAATGCGGTGGCAGTACTCGGCCTCGTCGAGATAGTGGGTGGTGACGAACACGGTCATGCCGCGTGCCGAAGCGCGGTATATCAGCTCCCAGAAGCGGCGGCGCGTAACAGGGTCGACCCCTCCCGTGGGCTCGTCGAGAAACACTATGGCGGGATTATGGATGGTGGCTGACGCAAATGCGAGTTTCTGCCGCCAGCCCGTGGGAATGTCGCGCACGAGGGTGTTGCGCAGGTCGGTCATGCCCAGCTCGGCATATACGGCTTCGGATCGGGCGGCTATCTCGGCGCGGGTCATGCCGTAGATGGTGGCGAAAAGCCTCAGATTCTCGTCGACGCTCAGTTCCTCGTAAAGCGAGAATTTCTGACTCATGTAGCCGATGCGCCGTTTTATCATCTCGGGCTGCGTGATTATGTCACACCCCGCCACGGTGCCGCTACCGGCGGTGGGAACACTCAGGCCGCACAGCATCTTTATGGCCGTGGTCTTACCCGCACCGTTGGCGCCGAGAAAGCCGAAGATCTCGCCGGCTTCTACGTCGAAAGTAATATCGTCAACGGCGGTAAAGTCGCCGAAGCGCTTGGTAAGCCCTTTTACGGATATGGCTTCAGTGGTGTCAACGGCAGTTGTCATAAGTCAGGCTGATAAACAGGTCTTCAATATCGGGAACGGCAGGGTAGATGCGGGTATCGGGCAGCCCCTCGCCGCGCAGCAGTGATTCGGTGGCCGCCGGGTCAAATGCGGGCGTTACCGCGGCATGAAGCGTGGCGCCGAATGTGTAGCAGGCCGTGACACCTTCACACTGCCGAAGCTTTTCGAGCAGCCCGAACATATCGGAGGCCACGGCATTGTATAGTTGCCCGTCGAGACGCGACGACAGTGACGCCGGGGTGCCGGTGGCGATAATCTTGCCGCCGCTGATCATTGCGAGGCGGTCACATCGGGTCGCTTCGTCCATATAGGAAGTGGATACGAGAATTGTGATGCCGCTCTTGCGCAACTCGCCGAGCATGTCCCAGAACTCGCTGCGCGACACTGCGTCGACGCCCGTGGTGGGCTCGTCGAGCAGAAGCACCTCGGGACGGTGGATAAGCGCGCAACATAGCGCGAGTTTCTGCTTCATGCCGCCCGACAGCCGCCCGGCCGCCCGGCCGGAGAAGCGGGCGAGGCGGTTGAATACGGGAGCGATGAGATCGTAACTCTCGCTTACCTTTACGCCGAACAGCGTGGCGAAAAACTCAAGGTTTTCTTTCACTGTCAGGTCCTGATAGAGCGAGAAGTGCTCGGGCATATATCCGATGTGCCGCCGCAGGTCGCGGTAACCTGTCACCGTGTCGATACCCAGCACCGTCGCACGGCCGCTGTCGGGGATGAGCAGGGTCGCGAGAATGCGGTAGATCGACGACTTGCCGGCACCGTCGGGCCCGATGAGCCCGAAAAGCTCACCGCGGTTCACGCTCAGGCTCACGCCATCGAGGGCATTGATGCTCCAGTAGCGCTTGCTCACCCTGTCGAGGACTATGGCTTGGCTCATAATCTCACCTCACCATACTGGCCGAGCTTGAGCCGGCCATCGTTTTTCACAGCCACTTTCACGGCATATACGAGGTTGGCGCGAGAGTCGGGTGTCTGTATCGACTTGGGGGTAAATTCGCTTTCCTCGGCTATCCAAGTTATCGTGCCGGGATATTCATATTTCTCGTCGCCACCGAAGTCGGCGATCACGGTCACTTGCTGCCCGAGTTTTATCGAAGCAAGCTGCGAGGCGGTGAAATAGCTGCGGAGATAGATATGACCGAGATCGGCAAGTTTCACGAGCTGACGGCCCGGCATGGCAAATTCGCCCGGTTCGGAATACTTAACCAGCACAGTGGCGTCGATTGGGGCGCTGACGGTGCTCTGTGCTATCTGTTCGGCAATCTGCTCTTTCTGATACTGCAGCGCTACGGCATTGTCGGATATCGACGAGCGGTTTTTGCCGAGGGTGGAAAGCAGCGCTTCGAGTTGCCCTTCCAATGAGGTAAGTGCGGCCCGGGCGTCGTCATATTGTTTCTGCGTGGTGGCGCCGTCGGCGAGCAGTCGGGCGAAGCGGTCGCACTCATGCTTCCGGTGGGCGATCTCCGAGCGGAGCGATGCCGCCTGAGCTGAAATGTCGGGCGCCGATGTCTCGGCCGACAGTTTCTGACTCTCGAGCTGGCGGAGACGGAGCGACAGAATGGTGGTATCGATCACGGCCACGGTCTGTCCGGCCTTGACGGTATCGCCCTCGGCCACGTCGAGGCTCAATATCCGACCCGATGTCTCGGCTGAAAGCGTGACGGTGGTAGCCTCGAATATGCCGGTGGCATCATAATCGGGTTTCGACGAGCATGCTGCCAGTGACAGCAGTGCCGGCACAATGTATGGAAAGATTGATTTCATCGGTTGAGAGTGTGACGGAGTTGATAAATCTGTTGGATAAGCTGAATCTGATGATATTGCTCGGTAAGACGAGCCTGATTTTCTTCGGTGATCTTGGCAAGCAGTGCCGTGGTGTCGATGATTCCGTTGGCAAGCTGTGACTCGGCTGCACGGCGCACCTCGGCGCGGAGTTCCACGATGCGGCTGTCGGTCGCCATCACCTCGCGCAGCGCGTCGATCTGCTGCCGCTGCTGAGTTGAGAGCATGCGGTTGTTGAGCAGAAAAGTCTCGCGGTCAGCCTGCAGCGATTCCTGCTGCAGTGCCGTGGCGCGTCGGGAATTGGAGCGGGTGTAGAATGAGTCGATGTTCCACGACAGTTTCAGCCCACCCAATATGTTGAACGACATGTCGCGCTTCATCATGCTCTCGAAGTAGTTCAGGCCGGGATACCCATAGTAGGCCTGCGCGAAAAATCCTATGCGCGGCATCACCGCTGCGTCGCGGCGCGAGAGCATAGCCTCGTTGAGCCGGGAGCGCAAGTCGAGCAGTTGCAGCTCCGGTCGCTCGGGAGTATCGTCGGCCGGCATATCGGCTGCGGGCATGTCGAGCTGAGCATCAACCGTCTCCATGCCGGTTAATATCGAGAGCATGCGGCGGTAGGAGCCGAGGGCGGCATCAGCCTCCGAGAGTTTCTGATGCGTGGCGAGAATCTGCGCCTCAACCATGGCCGCATCGCTTTTCATGGCAGTGCCGTTTTTCACCATCGCTTCGAGGCGCGAGTGGTTGGCTTCGAGCAGAGCGAGCGACCGGCGGGTGAGATCAATCTGCCGCTCCATGAGCAGAATGCTGAAAAAGAGATTCTGCACCCGCTCCTTCACGGCATACATCTCCACGTCGACCGAGGCTTTTTTCACAAGCTCCGATGCCCGCTCCACTCGCCGGGAGGCGCGCGATGCTCCGCCGTCCCACACAGTCTGCGTCACGTCGACACCGGCCTTATACTGGAAGCGCGACAATCCGCGGAAATTCTGATTCATCGCGGCCAGCATGTTGCCGAGGGCGTCGGGCCACGATGGAATATCGTTTTGCAGCGTCGACTGGGCGTAAATCTCCACGCGCGGAAGCCAGCCGCGGTTTATGTCGCTCAGCGCCACCGAGGCCGAGCGCGTGGCGATGTCGTATTGAGCTATGGCAGGGTAATTTTCCTCGGCGCGGGCCATGCACTCATCAAGCGAGATGCCGGCTCGGGCCGGGAACGCCATAGCGGCAGCCAATGATATGAAAAGCAGTCTCATGGGCGAAGTTTTATAAGGATTGTTTCAATGTTTTCTTTCTTGCGTGCGGCAATAAACCGGTCAAAATCGCCGCTCAGCCTGCCGCCCGATATTATGTCGACCAGCGCGGGGATGAGAAACGGCATGGCGTTGAGCGACAGGATGTCGAGCACCAGCGCGCGGGCATCCACGCTGCGGCATTCTCCGCGCGAGGCATATTCATCGATATTGCTTTGAAGCGAGGCTATCACGGCGGGCAGTTGCGACTCGATGGCTCTGATAGCGACAGGGCCGGTCTCAGGGTTGCCGAGCACCTCCTTGGCCATGAATCCCGGCAGCATGGGGTGAGCGGCAAGAAAATCGAGATGCCGGCCGATACACTCGGTTATCCTCTCGAAAAGCGGCACCGATACATCGCCCAGCGACGACAGCATCAGCTCCTTCATCAGCGTGACCTTGGAGGAAATCACCTGCTCGAAGAGGTGCTTTTTAGTGCGGAAATAGTAGTGGAGCATGGCGTGGGTGACGCCCGCGGCCTCGGCTATCGAGGTAGTGCGCGCCCCGGCGAATCCCTTGCTGAAAAATTCAGCCTCGGCCGCTTCGAGAATCCGTTCGCAAGTCGACGGCGATGAATTGACGGAATTATTCATTAACAATTTTGATTAACAATTTTGTTAATGCAAAGGTAAGACAAGAAATTTAAATATGCAACCCCCCGCCTCGAAATCCCGAAAAATAATTATCTTTGCTATTAGAATGACAATCGAATAGTGCGAATAATATGAGACTCTGGAAATATATCGGCGAATTTCTGACATTCAGGTGGCTTGTGGGACTGCTGGAGCATAAGCCGGAGCGGAAAAGTAAGACATTGGGCGGCTTTTTTCAGGCCGATGATGAAGTGGCTGATCAGTGGGTGGATAGCGCCGAATATGACGGAGATTGTGATATGTATGGATGTGAGGATTCCTCAGACTTTTTTCACGAGGAACAGGAAGATTTCGATTCGTTTGATTTCTGAATAGCCGGTGAAGTTACGTATAATGACAATCCCCGCGGCATCGGGCCGCGGGGATTGTTGTGCAGTTGCAGGGTGGGATTGCAGTATCAGAGGCTGCGGGGATCGATGGTCTCTTCTTCGAGGGTGGGGATGTCGGTGTTGACGTTCTTGCTGCCGATGAGGGCGTAGAAGAAGATGTAGGCGAGCATTGCCACTACGAGCCAGTAGGATTCCATGTAGCCTTCGAGGTCGGCGATATAGTTCTGGAGCAGGGGCATGAGACCGCCGCCTACCACCATCATCATGAATATGCCTGACGCCTGAGCGGTGTATTTGCCGAGACCTTCCACGGCGAGGTTGAAGATGCTGCCCCACATGATGGAGGTGCAGAGGCCGCAGAATATCAGGAGCATGGCGCTGACGGGCACCGTGGCACCGCCTGAGTAGAGGGCTTCGGGCACGGGCATGGTGACTTCCTTGGGGATGAGGATGGAGACTACGATGAGTATTATGGCTACCGATGCCACGGTCATGAGCTGGGTGCGGGTGGGGACGATGGCGCTGATCACAGCCGAGAGCGAGCGGCCCACGAGCATGAGAAGCCAGTAGATGGCCACGATGGCGCCGGCGATGGCCGAGGCGTCGCCTATCACGCCTGCGCCGCGCGCGGTCTGGTCGGCGAGATAGAAGTTGAGTGTGCCGGGGATTCCCACCTCGATACCTACGTAGAAGAAGATGGCGATTACGCCGAGCACGGTGTGGCGGAAGTTCCACGGGCTATGGGTGTAGGTGACCTTCTTGGCGCTACTGTTGTTGCCCGGTTCGGGAATCTGCACCATGTATACTATCACGCCGGCTATCACGAAGATTGCCATACCGATGATGAGCAGGGGCGCTACCTCGATCATCGATGTTTCCTTGGTGAGCTTGCCGATGAGGACGCCCACGAGCAGGGGAGTGAGCGTACCGGCGAGGGAGTTGAACGCGCCGGCGCTCTGGAGAAGCTGGTTACCCTTGTTGCCGCCGCCGCCGAGGAGGTTGAGCATCGGGCAGCAGACGGTGTTGAGCATGCACACGCAGAAACCGGCCACGAACGCACCGAGGAGGTAGATGATATAGTTGAGATGCACGGTCATCGAGCCGAGCGTGCCTACGACCACACTGTCGCCCACGCGACCCGATATATACTGGATGAAAAGACCGGCCACACCCACCACGAGAGCGGCAAGGGTAGTCTTTTTATAACCGATTTTTACCAGAAGGTTACCTGCCGGGATGCCCATGAAAAGGTAGGCGAGGAAGTTCATCATGTTGCCCATCATGCCGAGCACGTTGTTGCCCTCGAAATGATGACCCCAGATGGTGCCGATAGGAGCGGCGAGGTTGGTGACGAAGGAGATCATCGCATACACGAAAAACATCACCACGATGGCGAGAATGCGTGCGCTGCCTCCTGAGTTGGTAGCTTGATTTTTCATTGTATAAAAAATGAGGTGTATTGTGAGATGTTTATAATTTCTGCAATGCAAAGATAATACAATCCCCACACATTACCGCGCATATTTTAAGCAAAAAATTAATAATTGCGGCTGTATGCCTCGACTGACAAGATCAGGCATTTTCTCCGCAGTGGCAGCAGGCGTGAATCAGAGTCAAAATGACGCTACGCTGGTTTTGGCTGAGGATGGACCCGATATGTCAATGCTGCGGTCGACCTTGCGGCCATAGTCGAATGTGTATGTGATGTTAATGGAAAATCTCCGCCCCGGGGTGTAAGAGACATAATCGGTATAGTAATTGACCGAAGAAAATCGGGCTGTTCGCTTTTCTTTTCGATGAAACAGGTCTTCGGCAAGTGCAGAAATATAGAGGTTTCCGGTGCCATAGGTTATCCGGAAGTTAAAATAATCCTGTCGCCAATCGTATTGGAGGCCTCCGAGGTCGATGTCACTATAGGGGCTGTCGTAAGATACCTGAAATCTCAGGTCGCCCAAAGTGTAGGATGCGTCGCCGGAAAATTGCAGAGTGGTATGATTCCTGATTGCGAGAGGTGATGAATAGTTGGTGTGATGAATAGCGGGATTCAGATTAACCGAAAGCTTGCCGTTGAGGAAGTTCCCTGAAACTGATACGCTGCCAATGAAATGATTTTTAGGTTTGCCGGTAAGGTTTTCCCTGACAAGACCGCCATATTGCGGGTCGGCAGGGGAGTATCCGGGATAAATCCAGTTGTCGGTTCTCGAATATCCTACCCTGCAGGATAGTGAGAACATGTTGTCGGGCATATATGTGGCATATACATATGTATCCCATGAAGTCAGATCTTTCAGGCGGGGATTGCCGAGCGACCACATCAGTTGGGAATTCTGTACCAAGACAGGATTGGATTCGGCAGGTGTGGCCGGCTTGAGCAAGTAATAAAGGCTCCCGCTGAGATTGAATCTACGTGAGGGATTCCAGTTTACGGAACCGGTGAGCGATGGATTGACACTGTGGAGTGTCAAATCAGCGATGTCGCGTATGGTAATATTCACACCGGGTTCGAGCCGAAAATTCAGCCGATCTTTCGGGCGCCATGTGATTCTAAGTTGTGAAGCCAGATTTTTGCGGCTCTGATGCTGCAATATGTTAGCCGATCCCGCGTAACGTGTGGAGTAAAAATCAGCCGAGCCGTCGAGGAGGAAATTGAACGACAGTTTGTCGGAGGGGATATATGACGGATAAAGAACTATTCGGCATGAGTTTACGTCTTCTTTTGTGGAGTTGGTCACTGGGTCGGTAATGCCAAACCGGCTCATGGCTGCTGCGTCGTTTCGGGCGTAAGAATATGCCCATGAACCATACAGATACCAGTTGCGGGGAAGCGTGAAAAAGTATATACCGCTTATCTGAGGCGATAATGATTTGGAAGAAGATGAAGATGTGGTTACCGACGAGCCGAAAAGATTATCGGACCATACGCCGTGACTTTCCGATGAAGTAGACGGAGTATGCTCTCTGAGAAAAGATAAGGTATGTGTTATCGAAGTTTTTTCGGTGGAATATTTCGCGTTCAGCGCTATGGATGTGTAATTGCGTTTGCTGTCGGTCAGGTTTTCTTCCTCATGGATGATTTCATCGTAATGTACACCGTCGTAATACAGATCACGGTATCGGGTCTCGCCTGCATCTTTATCGCCGCGGTCGAGGGAATAATTTCCATAAACCATTACGCCATAGGTCATCTTGCGGTAAACGAGTTTCGATGCAATCTCACCGTTTCCGCTTGTCCTGATGAATTTCTGAAAAAGATTGGCTCTCGTGACTCCCCCATATTCATAGACGGGCATGATGAAGTTAACTGCGGCTTCGACACCTTCGTAACGTGGATCAGACGGATTTTCGACGTATTGAATGCGCTTTACGTTCATGGAATAGAATGTGGCTATATCTATGTCGGCAGCACGCTCTCCATTTATAAATACGGCTATAGGTTTACCTGAAGGGCTGACGATTATACCATCCTTCTCACGCAGATAAGGAAGGTTCATTGATCCGATGAGCGATGCCGGACTATTGGATAACTTTTTCTCGCTCTTTGTGGGGATGACATTGACAATGCCGTTTTCAATCCATCCGCGGTCAGCTTTCACCACCACATCGTCAAGCATCAGATCGGGAATAGAGTCGTCGCCGAGAACATGAAGGGTTGCTGACGATAATATGAATATAAATATAATAGTGAGGATGCGTTGCATGTAGATAGAGTTATATTAGTTGTCGCTTGCAAATTTAATGATTTCTGTGTGATTTTACAAAATACCGTAGTTGAATTGATTGAAATTATATCAAGTTGTTAGGGATCTTCTGATTTTTTATTATGACAATCTTACATGTAAGTCCCCTGATCTTATTCGACCGGATATAAGATCTTGATGAAAAGATTGTAATATAGAAATTTTATGTTAAATGGAGTTAAATAGGGCGGGTCGTATATTTTTAGACAATAAACGCGCGGAAATTAAGAAAAAAATCGTAATTTTGCACCTTGATATGTCCACATCACTTATGACCTCACTTTTGCGCAACATATTTCTGGCTCTTGTAAGCGTGGCGATATTGTCGTCGTGCGGCGAGTATTACCGCGTGCAGCGGAGCACCGACGCCGAATATAAGCTCGACTTCGCCCGCCGAGCCTTTGAGAAAATGAAATATGCTCAGGCAGCCGCCACGCTTGAGGAGATAGTCACCTCATTCAAGGGCTCTGAAAAGGCCGAGGAGACGCTCTACCTGCTGGCGCTGAGTAATTATGAGAATAAGGATTACGTGACGTCGGGAGAGTGGTTCAAGAAGTATTATGACCGCTATCCGCGCGGCAAGTATGCCGAGCTGGCTCGTTTTTATGCCGGCTACGGATATTATCTCGATTCACCCGAGCCGCAGCTTGACCAGTCGGGCACGATACGCGCCATTCAGGAGCTGCAGTCGTTTCTCGAGTTCTTCCCCCGCAGCGACAAAGTGTCGATAGCCCAGAACGCCATATTCGAGCTTCAGGACAAGCTCACGCTCAAGCAGCTGCAGAATGCCCAGCTCTACTACAATCTCGGCACATACCGCGGCAACAACTACGAGAGCGCGGTAATAGTGGCGCGCAACGCCATAAAGGATTATCCTTACTCGAAGTATAAGGAGGATCTCGAAATGCTCATACTCAAGGCCCGCTATCAGGAGGCGGCGCAGAGCGTGGAGGAGAAGAAGGCCGAGCGCTACCGGGTGGTGGTGGATGAATATTATTCATTTATCAACAACTACCCCGACGGTCCCAACCGGCAGGAGGCCGAAAATATATTCAACATCGCTTCGAAATATGTTACGGAGTGATACGTGACAATAGAGAAACAATAAGAAAATCAACCATATAACGGAAGTTTAAAACTTACTTATGGACTACAAGAAAACCAACGCCCCGCTCAACACCCAGACCCGCGACCTGATCGCCATGAGCGCCGATACAGGAAACGTATACGAGACAGTGTGCATCATAGCCAAGCGCGCCAACCAGATAGGCGGCGAGATGAAACATGACCTCGAAAAGAAGCTTCAGGAATTTGCCTCGCTCAACGATAATCTCGAGGAGGTATCGGAAAACCGCGAGCAGATCGAAATCTCACGCTTCTACGAGCGTCTTCCCAAGCCCACTCTCATAGCCACTCAGGAGTATCTTGAGCACAAAATCCACTTCCGCAACCCGAGCAAGGATAAGTTTAGCGACTGATTACTTGCAAGGCTCGGAAATTATGCCTACCTTTGTGGGCTGAAAATTTTACGGCTTTAAAAATTCATTAAATATCAACCCCATTAAAACTTTGAAAGGATGCATTTAAATTCTGACGAAAAAGTTGAAATCTTCGAGAAGTACGGCAAGGGTAAAACCGATACCGGCTCTCCCGAAGCACAGATCGCACTGTTCTCAATCCGTATCGCTCACCTGACCGAGCACCTCCGCAAGAACCACAAAGACTACACTACCGCCCGCGCACTCAAGGCTCTCGTAGGTAAGCGTCGTCGTCTGCTCGACTACCTTATCCGCAAGGACATCAACCGCTACCGCGCTATCATCGCTCAGAAAGAGCTCGGTATCCGCAAGTAATCGCGCAGCGGTAATTGCCGCTAATAAAATTTCGGCCGTCACTGATCAAAGTGGCGGCCGAATTTTTTAGCTATGACCTGTCGGAGGCGATAGTTTCGGCGAGATCGTTCATTGCGAGGCATTGCTCCCGGGAAATGAAGGATGACGGTGAGCGGCCGAGCGATATAATGAGAAGGCGACCTCGCGAGCAGAGGGTAAAGTCGTGAGCTGCCGGCTTGAATCGCTCCGGAAAAGCCTCAGGGACTATCAATATTATCTTTGCTCCGAGGGCTTCGGCTTTGGAGCGTATCGCTTTTTCGTCCTTGCTGATGAACGGCGAAACGAGCACGGTGCCATGCTTCGCGTCGTAGAGCCAACGTGCTCTCTTTTGCTCGACTTCTTCGGACGAGAATTTTCGGCTGATTTTTACAGCTTCTTTGTCGGGGTTGCGGAAGAGAAACAGGTTGCCATAGGCTTCGTATTCCTTGTCGGCGATGCGGAGTGTGCGGGTGCGTTGAAAGAATTGGGAATATTGTTGCCGCGTGGCGAGGCGGTGGGGATTTTCGCGGATGTAGCGGAATAAGCCGTCGAGGCTTCTTTCGAGCAGTAGCGGCTTGTCGCAGTAACCATACTGAAAAATTCCTGATTCCGACACGGGATTGCCACTCGATTCCGAATACTTTCGGGCGATTTCGGAAGCGAGGGTGGCGATATAGTAGTCGAGGTGCTTTTCAGTCCATTCTTTTACCCTGAGCAGGATGTGCACATGGTCGGGCATAACGATGTATTGATAGACTTGCAGGACCGGGTATTTTTGAGGCAGGGTATAGATGGAGCGGGCAATAATTGAGCCTAACCGCGATAGCTTTATACAAGCGCACCCGGCTTGGCCGGGTGCGATGCTTGCGTCTCCTGTCACCGTGCCGAATCGCTCGGCGGTACCATTCTTATTCAGAATGATGTGATAGATGAATGGCGCGTGGTAGTTATGGGCATGAGCGCGCTTGTGATAGCGGGGGGAGGGTGGCAGGGAGGGATCAGAGGGTGCGGTACTCGCGGGAGTAGCGGAGCATCTGGGGGATATATTCTTCGTCGTATGAGATGGTTACATCGATGATGTTGCCGTCGGCATCCTTCACAGGGGTGTAGACGGGGTTGACGAAACCTTTGTAGGGGGCGATGTTGAGCGAAGCATAGCGCTCGAGGACTTCGCGGTGCAGGTCGGGATCGACTTTCACGGCGTAGGTTTCCACGAGATCGCGTCCGGCTTCATAGTCTCCTTCGCTCTTGATGCGCTGGATTTCGTGGAGAAGCTGGCCGAAGAGGTTGCGGAGTGCTTCGTAATCGTTGATCTGAATGTAGGTCTTGCCGTCGCGCTTCACATATTCTATCACATTGGCGTCCTTACCCTTCTCGTAGGCCCACTTTGATATGAGCTGGCGGTTGCGCATGTGAGCTTCCTCGACATCTTTACCCGGCTCTATACGCATGAGCTGAGTCATGAGGCCGTTGAGGATATATTTGTAGTATTCGGCCTTGTAGGCATCGGGATTGTCGAGCAGACCGAGCTCAAGGAGCTTGGAATCGGCAAGATAATAGAGGGCAAACAGATCGGCGCGTGCCTCTTCGAGAGTGGAGCCGTGGGCTTTGAGTGCGTCGGGGTCTACTCCGGGAAGCAGACGGCCTGATGCGTGACCGAGACATTCGTGGAGGTCAGTGTGGAGGTTGTCGGTGATGAACAGGTAGCGGTCCATGAGGTCGGATGTCTGCTCGTCGATCACGAACTCCTCGTTGAAACCGTTTCCGTGGGAAGCCTCGTCGTAGGCCTGAGTGATATTCTCAAGAGTTACGGATTTGGAGCCGTGGGCTGCGCGAATCCAGTTGGCGTTGGGGAGATTTATTCCTATAGGTGTGGCGGGATAGGAGTCGCCGGCAAGAATCGCAGCGGTGATCACTTTGGCCGAAACACCTTTTACATGAGGCTTGCGGAAGCTGGGATCAACGGGCGAATTGTCCTCAAACCACTGAGCGTTGCCCGAAATTTTCTCGGTGCGGTCGCTGGCTTCGATGTTCTTGAAGTTGACGATTGATTCCCACGAACCGGTCATGCCGAGGGGGTCACCGTAACTCTCGATGAAACCGTTGATGAAGTCGACCTGCGAAGCGGTATCCTCCACCCATTTGATCGAGTAGTCGTCGAATGTAGCGAGGTCGCCCGTGGTGTAGTAGTCGATAAGACGCTGGATGGTAGCGGTCTGGGCGGGATTCTCGGCATATTTCTTGGCCTCGGTGAGATGACCCACGATGCGCTCGATAGCGGGAGAATATAGGCCGCCCACCTTATAGGGCTGTTCCACAACCTTACCGTCAATTTTGGCCACACGGGTATTGAGACCGTAGGAGATGGGATTGGCTACGGTGGTGTCCTTGATGGCGTTATAGTAAGCCTCGACTTCGGCCTGTGTCACTCCTTCATAGAGATTGTTTGCCGAGGTGGCGATAAGATCCTGACCTTCGGCCTGATTCACACGCTTGGCCATAACCGAAGGATCGAATATTACGGTAAAGAGCGTGGCTGTATCGGCGGGCTGCGCTTCAGGAGCGAGAGCCGATACCTGCGCGGCGAGGAATTCGCGGGAAAATTCGGGGGTGAACTTGTCCATCGAGTAGTGATGGTGGATACCGTTGGCAAACCATATCTGTTTCAGATACTTCTCGAGGGCGAGATATTCGGGCGAGGACTTGTCGCCCTGATACGCGGTGTATACGTTCTCGAGCATGTCGCGGATAGCGAGATTGTATTTACCGTTCTGATCCCACAGGATATCGCGTCCGGCCAGAGCGGCCTCGGTGAGATGATACACAAGGATACGCTGCTGAGGGGTGAGTTTGTCGAAGTCGGGAACTTTGTAGCGGAGTACCTCGATGTCGTTGAAGCGATCGACTGTGTAGTCGAAATCGGCGTCGGCAGTGCTGTCATTGCCGCGTGAGCATGAAGCTGTGAGCATGAGCGCTGAGATTGATGCGGTTAAAATGTGGCTGAGTTTCATTAAGTATAAGGTATGTGGTTGAATGCTGATTATTCTACTTGTATCACGAGTCCTTTGAGATATTCACCCTCGGGATGATATATGGATACGGGGTGATCCATTGGCTGGGTGAGCTGCGCGAGTACCTTGACGCGGCGGCCTGTGCGGGCCGATGCGGTAAACACGGCGGTGCGGAACTGCTCTTTCGATATTGCTTGAGAGCATGAGAAAGTGAAGATGATACCGCCCGGTTTTATCTTGGCTATGGCCGCCTCGTTGAGACGGCGGTAACCTATCATGGCATTGCGTATCGCGCCTCGATGCTTGGCAAACGCGGGCGGATCGAGGACTATGAGATCATATGCTCCCGGCTCCATGTCGCGGAGGAAATCGAAGGCATCCACGGCAAAAGAGCGGTGGCGGGAATCACCGGGGAAATTGAGCGCGACATTGGCATCGGTGAGCGTGATGGCTTTGGCCGACGAGTCGACCGAATCGACCGATGCGGCGCCACCGTCGAGCGCGTATACCGAAAATCCGCCGGTGTAGCAGAACATGTTGAGCACCTTGGCGCCCTTGCTGAGACGACGCAGAAGCGCGCGGTTTTCACGCTGGTCAATGAAAAATCCCGTTTTCTGACCCTTGAGCCAGTCCACATGGAATTTCAGCCCGTTTTCGAGCGTGATATCAGTATCGTATTTGCCTATGATGTAGTCGTTGACCGGATCAAGGGCGGCGTTGAACGGCAGTGTGGTCTCGGATTTATAATACACGTTTTCAATTCCGGCTTCAGGGAGCGCTACGAGGTCGCGGGTTATGGTGTGACGGGCGAAGTGCATACCGGGGCTGTGCGCCTGAAGCACGGCAGTGTGACCGTAGACATCCACTACGCAGCCGGGCAGAAAGTCACCTTCGCCGTGGACGAGACGGAACGTGGTGTTTTCGGGGGTGATCAGCCCGAGACGCCGGCGCATATTCCAAGCCTCGGTCAGACGGCGGGCGAAGAATTCGTCATCTACGGGAGATGCGTCCATGGTGAGCATGCGCACGGCTATGGAGCCGGCTTCGTAATGACCCGTACCCATGAGCTCGCCCGATGCGGAGCGCACTTCCACGAGGTCACCCTCTACGATATCGTCGGGTTTGGAAGCGATAGCTCCCGAGAAAATCCAAGGATGGAACCGCTGCAGGGATTCCTCTTTTCCGCGTTTTAGTATGATAGTTTTCATGTCACTTGAAGAATGCTTTGAACAGGTCGTTGCCGTTGGCGTAGACGAGGAGAAGAAGCAGGAACGCCATGCCCACGTATTGCGCCCCGATAAGGAAATTTTCCGACGGCTTGCGGCGCGTGATTATCTCATAAAGAAGGAAAAGCACGTGGCCACCGTCGAGTCCCGGGATAGGAATGATGTTCATGAACGCCAGCACCACTGAAAGGAATGCGGTGATCTGCCAGAACGAGAGCCAGTTCCACTTGTCGGGGAACATGTTGCCTATCGCACCGAAACCGCCGAGGCTCTGCGCGCCTTCGCGGGTGAATACCTGCTTGAGCGAGCTGACGTAGCTTGTGAGTGTCGACGTGCCTATTTCCCACCCGCGGGGAACGGACTGAAGCAGTGAGTATTGCTGAGTCACGGTGGGGTATATGTCGACGGGCTGGCGCAACTGGAAGCCGAGCTTGCCGTAGGAGTCGGGGGTGGCGCTGAGTGTGAGAGCCTTCCCGTCGCGCTCCACGGTGATGTCGACCGTCTTATCCTTGTAATTAAGCAGGGCGGGTGTAAGTTCGGTAAAAGAGGGGGTGGAGATGGTGTCGACCGCCAGAATGCGGTCGCCTTCCTTAAAGCCGGCTTTTGAAGCCGCACCGCCCGACACGAGACGGTCCACCACCACAGGGATACGGAGTGACATCAGTCCCTTGTCCTCATTGAGTTTAAGCAGGAAATTATCGGGGAGGGAGATTGTGACGGTATCGGCGTGGTTGCGGAGCACGGTCACGGTCTTGGCTGAAGCGAGACGGTAGAGGCAGTCGCTTTCAGAGGCGTCGAGGGTATGGCCGTCGGCAGTAAGAGGAATGTCACCGTTGCGGAAACCGGCTTCCTGAGCTGAAGGCACGAAGTCAAATCCTTCGTAAGCATCGGTGAAGGGTATGTAGCGGTCGCCCCAGTGATAGGCGATGCCGGCATAGATCACTATGGCGAGGATGAAATTAAACAGCACTCCGCCTATCATCACGAGCAGGCGCTTCCATGCCGCTTTCGATCGGAATTCCCATTCGCGGGGCTCCTGAGTCATCTGCGCGGTGTCCATCGACTCGTCGATCATACCTGCAATCTTGCAGTAGCCTCCGAGCGGAAGCCAGCCGATGCCGTAGACTGTGTGACCCCAGAAACGTTTCAGGCGCGATTCCTTTTTCTCCTGCTCATATTCGGCGTCGTAGCGGGCAGTGCGGGCGGCGATACATTTGTCAAGTTCGGCCTTGGCTGCACGGAGCTGTGACTGAGCGGCAGCGTCTTCTGACTTTTTCGCCGCCTTGTAGGCGTCGGAATACTCGCTCTCGGCTTTGTCGAGCCGCTCGTCTTCCTCATATTCGGCACGCGCCTCGGGTGTGGCGAATTTGATGGCCGAGCCTGAGCCGACGTGACGACCCGGTTTCCACTTGAACAGCGAGAAGCCGGGATTGAAGAACATATAGAACTTTTCGACCTTGATGCCGAAGATGCGGGCCAGAATGAAGTGGCCGAACTCGTGGATTATTACGAGGAAAGCGAGTGCAACTATCAGTTGCAGGGCTTTCATGAGAAATGCTTCCAATGCGTAGAGATAATGGTGTTTATAAAGTGTGGTCAGCTACCCACTCGCGTGCAGCCGCGCGTGCAGCCGAGTCGGTGGCAATATAATCGTCGAGCGACGGCTCGGCAATATGGTCGATGTGCTCTACCGTCGACATGATGAGCGGATAGATCGATGTAAATCCTATGCGGCCGTGGAGAAATGCATCAACCGCTATTTCGTTGGCCGCATTGATAATACAGGCCGTGTTACCGGCACGGTCGAGGGCGAAGCGCGCCAGTGTAAGGCACGGAAACTTATGGTCGTCGGGCCGCGAGAATGTAAGTCGCGAATAATCGGCTACAGTGAGCTTGGGGCAGTCTGATTCGAGGCGGGTGGCATTGGCCAGCGCGTAGCGGATAGGCAGGTGCATGTCGGGCAACCCGAGCTGGGCTTTCACCGCTCCGTCTACAAACTGCACCATCGAGTGGACTATTGCCTGAGGATGTATGACGGCGGTAATGCGGTCGGCCGGGACGCCAAACAGCCAGCGTGCCTCGATGATTTCAAAAGCCTTGTTCATCATCGTGGCCGAGTCGATGGTGATTTTCGCTCCCATGTTCCAGCGCGGATGGTGGAGAGCCTGCTCCACGGTGACATTCTCGAGCTGACGAGCCGAGAAGCGACGGAACGGGCCGCCGGAGGCGGTGATGATGAGCTTGTCGACGCTTTCGGGTGTCTCTCCCACGAGGCATTGATATATGGCCGAGTGCTCGGAGTCAATGGGCACCACGGTAGAGGGCGAGTCGGCGAGAAGCCGTGTCACCAGTTGGCCTGCCACGACGAGGGTCTCTTTGTTGGCCAATCCGATGCGTTTTCCTGCCTTGATCGCGCGGATGGTGGGAAGAAGTCCGCTGTAGCCTACCGTAGCGGTAACTACCGTGTCGACTTCAGGATCCTCCATAGCATCGGCTACGGCATCGGCACCGGCCGCACATTCGATGCCGAGAGGCGAGAGGGCGTCGCGCAGGGTGGGGTACAGGTCCTCACGGGCTATCACGGCACGATGCGGACGAAACTTACGGCACTGCTCTATGAGCATGTCGACCTTGCTTCCGGCTATGAGTACCCGGGCTGTGAACAGGTGGGGATAACGCTCGATAACGTCGAGTGTCTGCGTGCCTATCGAGCCGGTCGAGCCTAATACTGCTATCTGTTGAGCCATATCAGCGGGTGAGCGATTGAATGACTTCCTTTATGGAGGCGGCGAGGGCATCGGCCTCTTCCATAGTGGCGGCTTCGCTGTAGATGCGTATGATGGGCTCGGTGTTGCTCTTGCGCAGATGAACCCATGAGTCGGCGAAGTCGATCTTCACGCCGTCGATGTCGGTGATCTGTTCGCCGGCATATTTTTCTTTCACAGCTTCGAGTATGGCGTCAACATCTATGTCGGGAGTAAGCTCGATTTTGTTTTTGGCAATCATGTATTGCGGATATCCGGCCTTGAGCTCCGATACTTTTTTGCCGCTTTTGGCAAGGAGGGTGAGGAACAGGGCTACGCCCACGAGAGCGTCGCGGCCGTAGTGAGCTGCGGGATATATCACACCGCCGTTGCCCTCGCCGCCTATCACGGCGCCTGTCTCCTTCATCAGGGTGGTGACATTGACTTCGCCTACAGCCGAGGCATTGTAGGTGCAGCCGTGGGCGCGGGTCACGTCGCGCAGAGCGCGCGACGAGCTGAGATTGGATACGGTGGAGCCGGGGGTGTGGGAAAGAATATAGTCGGCTACAGCCACGAGGGTGTATTCCTCGACAAACATTTCGCCGTTTTCCATCACGATTGCCAGACGGTCAACGTCGGGATCTACCACAAAGCCCACATCGGCCACGCCGCGTTTCATCAGGTCGGATATCTCGGTGAGGTTTTCGGGTATGGGCTCGGGGGTATGGGCGAAATTGCCGGTGGGATCACAGTTGAGAGTGATGATATTTTTTACCCCGAGAGCTCTGAGGAGCTGGGGTATCACCACGCCACCCACGGAGTTGACGGCATCGACTGCTACGGTGAAGTCAGCGGCGGCGATGGCATCCTTATCCACGAGGTCGAGAGCGAGAACCTGCTCGATATGACGGAGATTGTAGTTATTGACGGTATAAACCTTGCCGAGACGGTCGACAGGCGCGAAAGTGAAATCCTCGGCCTCGGCTATGCGGAGCACTTCCTTGCCTTGGGCATCGCTGAGAAATTCGCCATCCTCGTTGAGGAGCTTGAGTGCATTCCACTGGCGCGGATTGTGGCTTGCGGTGAGTATGATACCGCCGCATGCTTTTTGATCGGTCACGGCGATTTCGGTGGTGGGAGTGGATGCGAGACCTATGTTGACAACATCAAAACCCATTGCCACGAGAGTGCCGCACACGAGGCTGTCGACCATCTCGCCGCTCAGGCGGGCGTCGCGGCCCACTACTATAAGGTGTGAAGCGCGGGTGGATATTGTGGAGATGAACCGTGCGTAGGCAGCGGTGAACTTGACTATATCAATCGGCGTAAGACCTTCGCCGGCCGGACCGCCTATTGTGCCGCGGATTCCTGAAATCGACTTTATGAGTGACATAATATTTTTTGCTTAGATTTGGCTCTTGAAATAGCTGATGGTGTAGAGATAGGGTATGACGTCGGCGATCTCGGAGGTGGCTCCCACCTGCGATTTCACCACGAGATTGACCTTGGCGTCATAGCCAAGATAGTGCATAGGCACCTGAATGCCTGTACCGTATTGGGTGGATTGCTGCACCGAAACATTGTCGAGCAGAAAGAATACCGGATTATAGCCCATATTGTTGGCGTTGCCCGACGGGGAATTGTCGTCCGACCCCGGTTCGTAGCTGAAAAGATTGTAGCGCAGATAGCGGAAATATACGCGGTCGTTTGACTCAGGTTTCTCATCGGAACCCGGATCAAGAACCTGCATGTACACGTTGCCCTCGGTATCCATCTTGTAATAAGGGGCATCGGGGCCTACCTCAAACTTATTGTCGGCCGGAATCTCGGTCTCTACGCGGTGGAGCGAGAGGAAGTAGTTGACACGGTGGTTTTCGTCGGTCAGCAGCTCGGCGTAGCTCTTGGAGTCGCTGCACGAAGTAAGTGCCGGAATTATTGCGGCCATCAACATCATGGCCATGAAGATATTGCGTAGTTTCATATTCACTTAAGGTATTTGTCATATTCGGGAAGAGCGGCCAGCAACCGGGTGACGGCATCGGAGAGCGTGCCGTGAAATTCGCCGCCGGCAGCATTGAGGTGGCCTCCGCCGCCAAATTGCTGCTCGCATATAAGGTTGACAGGAAAATCGCCCGTGGAGCGCATCGAAACCTTTACGAAGTTGGCCGAGTCCTCGCGCATATACACCGAGTATACCACTCCGGGAATGCTCAGCGGAGTATTCACGAGGCTTTCGGTATCGCCCTTGGAGTAGCCGAACTCATCGAGCTCGTCGCGCGACAAGGTGATGAGCGCAGCGCGGTGGCGGGGAAGGAGCTCCATGCGGTAGCGTGCGTAGCCGCACAGCCTGACGCGGGTCTCCGAATTTGTATTGCATACGAGCGTATACAGGCGGTCCTTGTCGATGCCTTTGCGCAGCAGATCGGCGATGATCAGGTAAAGGTCAGGGTCGTTGGAATTATAGGAGAAATTGCCGGTGTCGGTCATCATTCCCGTGTAGATGCACGCCGCACCGCTGCGGTTGAGATAGCGGGTCATGTGCAACTGCCACAGAAGGATATAGACGAGCGCCGAAGTCGACGAAACCTCGGGATGCGAAATCAGCACCTCGGCATCTATCGCCGGGTCAAGGTGATGGTCGACCACCACGCGGCGCGCGCGGCACTTCGATTCGATAAGCTCGGCGAGCTTGTCCACGCGCTTCAGGTCATTGAAGTCGAGGCAGAAAAGCAGGTCGGCTTTAGCAAGAGCTGTTTCGGCGACTGCGGGCGAAGCTGTGGCTACGACAACCTCTTTCATGCCGGGCATAAAAAGCAACTGGCGCGAAGGGCAGTCGGGAGTCACCACCACGGCATCTTTGCCCATGGCACGAAGAGCCTGACACAGACCGAGCGACGAACCTATGGCATCGCCGTCGGGGGTGAGATGGCAAGTGATGACTATGGATTTAGCCGCAAGAATGAGCGCCTGCACGCGGTCGACGGCCTCCTGCGGTATCTGAGTTTTGAAACGAGGTAGTTTCTGTGGATTCATGATTGCAAAGTTACTCAATTTTCCCCACAATCTAAGACCAGTTGACATTTTTTATTAAATACACCTATGGAGCGGGGGTTAGCCGGCTCGTGCTGAAGCGGCAATGGTAGTGCAAGGGGGTGCGCACATGGCGTCCGGCCGGGACGCGGGGGCGACGGGTTGCCGTGGAGGCTGTGTCAAAATATACTATTTCAAAATGAGTATCGGCGTCCGCAGGCCGCCGAGTTCTTCGCGAGCGAAGCGGCAAGCCGTCTCCTCGTAGCCCGGGCCGCCGAAGCACTGCGGAGGCGCCCCGGGTAAATGGAAATGATCCAAAAGGCGCCCGATAGGCCGCCGAATGTAATGTAAATCAACAAGTTATTTAATCGGCGGCCTTGCGGACGCCTATGCTTAAGTATCAGATAACCGGCGACGCCTTCGCTGAGCTACGGCGGCGCCGGTTACGAAAATTCAGCGCCCACGGGCGCTATTTGATTTTTGACACAGCCTCTTCCTTGCAATGGCGTGCCTCCGGCACGAGGGGGTGATGGTCAAGACGGTTGATGTAAAAATATAACACCCCGCCGCGGGGGGCCGGGCGGGGTGTAGGGATGGGGAAGGGGATTGTCAGATTTTTTCGAGGACGATGAGGAAGAGGTTGCGGGAATCGGCTTTGGTGAGGGTGGCGGAGCCACTGATTTCCGTTGTATAAGTGGAGGTTGTGCCGGTGACTTTGGTGCCGTCGATCTTGATGGAGGTGGTTTCAGGGTCGGCGAATACAAGTGTCATCTTCATGGCCTGACCGGGATTTACGGTGATCGAGGTAGCTGATTCCATCTTAACGCAAGTGTTGTATGTCACACCTGCGTAGGTGGCTGTGCCCTTGGAAGTGCTGTAGTTGCCCGAGACAGTCACGAGGTTGCTCGAAGGGGCATTGCCGGTGAAGCTGCAGATCACAAGGTCACCCACGGGAGTGGGATCGGGAGTAGGATCGGGAGTGGGATCAGGTGTAGGATCAGGAGTGGGGTCGGGAGTCTCGGCCGATTCGCCGAAGAAGCCGACGAGCGAACACTTATAGGCTGCGAGGATGGCATCGAGTGAGGCATTGCGGCCATAGTCGGAGTCATCGACAGCGTTGTTGAAAGTGAAGTGGATATCACCCTGATTGAGACGTCCGGCACCGCGGTAGCCCATCACTACGGCGGGCACTTCGGCCGCATCGACAGGAGTGTAGTCATACATGAGCGATGAGTTGGTGTCGAAGTTGTTGTAGGTGGTGCCTCCCTTGAGAGTCTTGAATGTAGATGGTACCTGCTCGTCGCGTGTCGCGGCCTCGTAGGCATCGAAGCTGGTGGCATTGTCGGCCGTAGTGATGTAGCTGAACGATGAGGGACGCTCCACCATGAGG
The DNA here is from genome assembly GCA_029060405.1 of Duncaniella sp. Lineage (GTDB taxonomy): Bacteria > Bacteroidota > Bacteroidia > Bacteroidales > Muribaculaceae > Duncaniella. The sequence continues at coordinate 24,101 of JAIDUB010000084.1, forward strand.
TTTCCGAAGCTCTTGATCATACCGCCGTTTTCGCTTGAGAAAGTGCCGTCGCCGGTGGCATCGGTGCCCTGAAGCGATGACATCATGGGGCGCTTGGTGCCGCGGAAGTAGTTGCGTTCCACGAAGATGCTGCATCCCATAGTGGCGCCCACGCCATATTTCGAGCAGCCGTCGTAGTAGTTGTTCCAGAGGTGAACGGTGGAAGTGCGCACGCGAGGATGGCGCGAGTCAGAGTGGTCAAACCAGTTGTGGTGGTAGCAGATGAGATTGTCGACGGTCTCGCTCTTCATACCGCAGAGCACTGACTTGCCGGCATCTACGAAATGATTGTAGGCAAAAGTAGCGTAGGAGCAACCGTCCTTGCAGTCCATCGAGCCATCGCCCTTGTCGTGGTCGCCGCCACCCTTCTGACCGTAGTAGAGGTCACAGTTGTGAATCCAGATATGGTTGGTACCCTTGACCTCAACGCAGTCGTTGCTTGAACCGTGGAGCATCACGGCAAGATTGCGCATCTCGGCGCCCGAGCCGCTGACGAAGCCTGCGCCGAAGCCTTTGAATGAAGCATCGTCGCCCACGCCTTCAAGTGTCACCTGAAAGTCGATATCGGTATTGTTACCCTTTAGCAGCAGACCCTTCTGGTCTGTGAGAAGCTGACCGGTACCTATCTTGGCCACGTCGATCTGACCTATCACGCGCACAGCGATGGGGGTGGTGGAGTAGCCTTTCTGGAGAGCCTTGAAGATTTCGCCCAGACCGGTATAAGTGGCAGTAGCGCCTTTGTTGTTGGAGGGAAGGTCGAGAGTTACGGTGTTGAAGGTATCATTGGTGATATAGAGCACTTTGGCGCCTGCTTTCAGCGTACCGTCATTGTTATACGCACCTACACCGCCGCTGAAATTCTTGTGGGCGAAGCCCGAGCGGTCGTGGGCGGTGACTTCGAGGCCTTCCACGGTATTGGCGGCCGACGCTATTTCAGCTCCGTCCTTGGCGGGCACAACTTTGAGATCGTAAGTGCCGGGAGCGAGGCCGAGCACGTCGGCGCGTCCGTAGCTGCCGTAATTGCGCACGAGCATGCCATCGATTGCAGTCCAGTCAGTGGCCTTGCCTCCGCGGTAATATACATTATAGCCGTTGGCGCCGGTGAAGGGGAGGAATGTGACGTAGGCAGCTTCGTTCCAGCCTTTGGCGTCGCGAATAGCCACCTTGCCCTCGGGATTGTCGATCACGGGGCCTGATCCGCCCTCGGCCTTGCGGAATGACACGGAAGTGACATTGCCGTCGTATACAACGGGTTCGACAGCTGAGTTGAAGTCGTTGATGGTCATTTTGTTGCCGTCAAATTCCACGCTTTCGACGTCGGCAGTATTGAAATAGCGCATCTCGCCATTGGAGAGCAGCACATTCATCTGGTTTACACCGAGGTTAAGCGAAGTTCCGCCGCCGGTATTCACGCCGGGACCGGGATTTTCACCCCCTTCGGCAACCTCGATGGAAAATACGTAGAGTCCGCCGGTGTTTTCAAGCACCACATCACCGTCGGCGGTCACAGTAGCAACATTGACCTGATCGTCGAGCGAAGTGGAGTTGAACGAACCCGATACGGGAGTTAGGTTGGTGACGTTGAGGCCGCGTGTGGTATTCTTGCTCGAAGTCTTGCATTTCACCGTCACGGTAGAGCCGGCGGTAAGGTTGGGAATTATGAGCTTCATGGTCTTGTTCATGGCCATGCGCTTTCCCTTGACGTCGACGCGGAATGCATCGGCACCGGTGATGGATGCCTTCAGGCCGGCGGTAAACTCGAGCTCCTGACCATTGGCCGTGATGGCCTCGGCATTGTAGTCGAGCTTGTTTTTATAACGGTCGTTGGAATCGGTGCTTTCGTGATCCCAGCCGGTAGCGTCGGCGTTGAGGTTGGCAACATCGGTGGCTGATACAGCGGCGAAATTCCATGTCTTGGCCATGGCGCTGACCGGAGTCAGACAGGCCATCATGACGATGGCGAGAATGAGTGAGAATGATTTTTTCATAGCGGTCAGCGTTTAACGAATTTCACAATTTCCTTGCCTGCCTTCAGGATGTAGACACCGCCTTCGAGATGGGAGATGTCGACCGTACATTCATCGGCTACGGCTGTTTCCTGCGCCACGAGGCGACCGCGCACGTCAAAAACCTGAAGCGTGCAGCCGGGAGCCACGCCGGCAACCTCAAGCTGATTGCCTACGGATACGGCAATAGCACCGAACGATGAAACGGCGCTGATACCCGATGATGAAGAGAAGGAGAATGCTACTTCGGCCATGTCGTGGTGTGACGTGGAGTTGTCGCCGTAGGCCACTTTTACATTGTCGCCGTCAAAGGTGAGACGGGTCACCGACTTTTCAACCTTCTGACCGTTGACGGTCAGAATCACGTCGGCCAGTGCGGTGGTCGCTCCTGACACAAGCATGAGCAGTGCGACAGATAAGAATTTTAATTTCACTGTGTTATTATTAAGGAGTAATTATTTACGGGTAACTGTAACCTTGCAGGGATTGTTGCGTGCGGCATGCCACTGACGCAGATGGTCGTACCAATCGGCGGCATCTTTGAATCCGCCTTCCTCGCGTGCTGAAGCGATGTTGATGCCGTAGGATATGTGGCCGTCGGCATCTGGGGCTACGAAAGTGAGATAGTTCACCTCGTCCTCGGCGGTGCCGGAAAGTGAAGCGGGAGCAACGCTAACGCCGAGACCTACCCATTCCACGAGGTCGGCATATTTCTTTTCAGGGATATTGCTTCCCCAGCATCCGGCCAGTCCGTCGGGCTGCACGAAACCGGTGTTGTCGCTTTCCATCTTCTGCACACCGGTGGCGTAGACATCGGCAGGAGTGGTGCCTTTGATGAATACATCCACATCGTAGTCGCGATGATCAGCCCAGAGGGTGTAGAACTGGCTCATGTCGTGGCGTGTACCGTTGTAATTCCAGCCGTGGTCGTCGACTCTGACGATCGAGCGCACCGGACCCGAGACCACCACGCGCTGGCCGCGCGAAGCCACGCTGTCGATGTAGACGGGCGTGCCGTTCTGATAGCCGCGGAATGAACCAGCGGCCACCGACTGGCCTGCCCAAAGGATGTCATGGCCATATCCGGCGGCAAGCTGCTCGGGGGTGGTGTAGAAACCGGTCACGTCCATCTCGAGCTGCTTGGTATTCTTGCCGTAGACGTCGACACTCTGGCGGTTGTCCATATACACACGTATGGCGTTGTAGAGCCCTTCCATCACTGCACCGTGGCCGTAGATCGAGTTGTACATGGTGCGGGTATCGGCGTCGCCGGGAAATTCTACAGCGACGACTTTGGGATATTTCTTCTTTTCATCGCGCAGCTTGATGTAGGCATAGGTCTTGGGCTGGAAAACTACCTCCGATGGAGTCTCGGAAAGTTCCACCTGAGCGGTGACGGTGCCGCGGGGGGCGACGTCGGTGACGAATACGAGTTCGTCGGCCATGCTGTCGGCATCAAGGTCGTCGATCTGGCAGGGAATAACCTCGCCGTTGATGGTTACGACAGCCGAGGCGGGATTCATGCCGGGAGCATATTCGTGAAGATTGACTGTGACGGGCACGGCTGTGCGAGAGGCATCGAGCGGATTTTCGATTTTTACTTCAAGCGAAGCGGCCGAAGCCGAAAGCGCTGCAAGAGCGAGTGCTGAGATGGTGATGATATGTTTCATGATCAGAGTGTTTCGAGCCAACGTTCAAGCTCGTTGAGCATTTGAGTGTGATATTTGAATTTGGGCCGGAATCCCCATCCGTGACCACCCGTAGGATAGACGTGGAGCGAGCCGGGGATGCCGAGCGACTGTAATGCGGAGTAATAGCGGATGGAATTGGCCGGAGGCACGGCTTTATCGTCGCCGCTCAGGGCGATGAATGCCGGCGGGGTGGAGGCGTCTACGCGGGTATCGTTGCTGAAATCGGTCACCGTCTGTACGGCAGGATTCTCGCCGAGCAGATTTCGGCGGCTCCCGGGATGGGTGAGGGTGGAATCCATGCTAATGACAGGGTAGAAAAGAATCTGAAACGCGGGTCGCTCCCCGGCAAGGAGATGGGTGGCGGCGGTAGATGCGAGATGTCCGCCGGCCGATGAGCCCATGATGCCGAGCTTGGCATCGGGGTATTGGGAACGCATATAGGCAAGCGCTTTCTTTACCGCACCAATCGGCTTTGAACTATCGCCTTCGGGCATGGGATAGGACAATACGGCGGCAGCAACGCCGCGGTCGGTGAACCACGAAGCCCAGTCGGTACCCTCATGCTGCATAGCCAAGTGACTGTAGCCGCCCCCGGGAAGTATCAGCACCGCCTTTTCCGCAGCCGCAGAATCGGGCAGAAATACAATAAGGGGTGTGCCGTCAATCTCGGTTTCCACCTGCAGGGCGTGAGCCGAAAACAGGCCTGAGAGTATGGCGAGAAGTGAGGTAAGTAGTTTATTCATGGATGTTTGCACTGGATTCAAAGATGGGTTCGGAGAAAAACATACAAATTTCTCCGATACAAAGATAATAACAATCTGTCAATACACAATGAAATGGCAGGAAATAAATTTACAACAATATCGCCGCTTCACGGCTCTGTTGCGATTTAGTCGCTGGGGTGCAGTGAAATATCCTGTTTGCCTATATTGGAAACACAATGCAAATGTATTTTGCACTTGAATATTAGGAATGATTAATGAGGCGTTTTTATCCCGGTGAGGTAGATATTTGATTTGCCGCGGGTGTTTGACTTATAGAAATGACGACTCATCCGGGGTACAAGAGTCAATACACGTTAATGTGGGAGCGGAGACGGCGATTCCGCTCTTATTATTTATGATGTGATTTTATCCTAATGTTGATTTATAACTGATTTATAATCAATTTCGTATGGACGCTCCCGAGTGAGCGTCTCTACAGGATATCACGTTGATAATGATAGATATAGCAATATAATAGCCCTGCTTGCGGAGCATACAGGGCTATGGGATGGGGTGAAGGAGTGTCAGTCGAGGTGGAAGACTTCGCGGATGGGGTGGGTGACGGGGGAGTTGTCGGGGTTGACTTCCATGATGTCGGCCATATAGTCCCACCAGCGG
>JAIDUB010000085.1:0-17658 GCA_029060405.1 Duncaniella sp.
GAGAAAGTAACTCGATTTTCCTGCAAGATAAAGCGGAGTTGTCGAGCCTGATGTTTCCGACCACAATTTGACACGCTTGATCCGCCCCTGATCGAAAGTGGCAAGCAGCGATGAGCCTTCAGTAAAAGAAAATTTGTTGTAGGTCGAATCCTTTTCCATCGGAAACATTATGATCTGCACATTCCCCTCGGCATACAGTTTTGACAGAGTTGAATCGGCAAACCATGCGGTCATATCCGAGCCGGTCATCTGATCATAGCAGTCCTCGGCAATATGTCGGCTCATAATTCCGGTTTCAGGCAGTCGGGCCCAGTCGACGGTAGAATCATTGAAATGAACATAAATCACATTTCCTACTATCTGCTTGTCATCATTCCATATGATAGGGAGAGTGTACATATACATTATAGAATCTCTCTCAACAAGACTCACAGAATCACAAAGGCCCTGAATATCTGAGCGGAAAAATCTTACGCGATGGAATATATTTGTCACTTTCGTGCTGTCGGCAAGCGTATACGCCACGATCGTGTCGCCGTGAAGATAGAGAGTATCAGGCGAGGAATAATCCATTACCAATGCATCGCCGGTGGTAAACGAGCTGTCGGTCAACTCATTGAAAAAGCCGTAGTTGCCTGAAACCGATGATTTTCTTATCGAATCGGTCAGCACCATGTTTCCGAATGCTTCTCCATAACCGGCCTCACGGTCATAAAACAGCGTATCACCCGTGAGTGTATTGCCCCTGCGGGTGCGCACAGTAGAGCGGCGGTATAAATCGGCAATCTGAGTGCGGGTATTGAAGAATCCTGAGCGGGATTCGATTTCACCGTCTTTGTTAACTATGCGTGTCTGCGCTATAAGTCTTGCCACCCCCGACTCAGTATTGTAAGTAAGGGAATCGGTGAAAATGCGGAGTGTGTCTTTATTAGGACGCGGTCCCGTAAGCTCCACATCAAAATAGAAGAATGCGTCCTTGCTATCGGGGTAATAATATCCCTGACGTGACACAAGGCTGTTTTGAGTGTCGCGTAGGGTGCCTCCGGTAAGGTAATAGCCTACGTTATCGTAGAGATCGTAGAAAAACTGTTCGGTCTCGAGTTCAACATCCCGGTTTATAAGCCTTACGGATTTTCCGGGATAAGCCGTCAGCTCGGCCAGCTCTCCCTGTCCGTCGTAGTAAAGAGCATCGCCGTATACAAACAGTGTATCGCCCTGCTCCATTCTCACATTATCAAATGCATCCATCGATCCGGTAGATTCATTGAACCGCGCGCTGTCGCAGTACATAAACATGTCACCCCTCCGGAATATCACATTTCCGTGAAGCACCTGAACGTCGGTATCTCGAAATTCATCATAACTGAGACGGTCAGCGTGTTCAAGAAATACTTTTGACGGGTCAGTGCGGTCAGCCAGCGGCACCATGGGACGTATCGCGGGAGGTAGCGAAGCCGAAGGCGCAGGTGACTGTGCCAGAATAACAGGAAGAGCCATAGCCGCAATCGCAGCCAATACGGCCCAACGACCTTGCAACTTACTCATTTCTTTATTTTGATGCGGAGTTGTCTTTCAGCCAGCCGCTATGTATAAATTCACAATCACGCCAGCCATCCTCGATTCTCACGTATGTATCGGCAATCTTCTTTCGCAGCCAGTTGCTGAGAATCTCGCTTCGGCGCGCGTTTTCATACATATCCTTTATCTGCTGGAAGTCATCGCCGAGATTCGCGCGGTGAGAATCAATTCTATTGGTCAGCTTTACTATCGCCACTACCTCCTGATTAGTTTTCTGATCCTTCATAATGAATGACTTGGAAACTTCTCCGGGCTGTAAGGAGGCGACCACACGAGCAATTTCCTGAGGAAGTTCGCTCATCTGGAATTTTGTAGTACCGGTATTCTGGTTAACCATCACGCCCTTGCTGTTGCGTGTATCTTTGTCCTGCGATATATACCCGACGGCTTCCTCAAAGGTAAATTTCTTGTTTTCAACCATATCGGTACGCAGACTGTCGAGGCGGGTTACAGCATCTATAAGGTCTGCTTCAGCTACTTTAGGCCGAAGAAGGATGTGGCGGGCATTGATTCGGTCACCACGCTTTTCAATCAGCTGGATTATGTGGTAGCCGAATTCGGTCTCTACTATTTTTGATACTTTTTTAGGGTCGTTGAGGTTGAAAGCCACCGATGCGAATTCAGGCACAAGCTGTGAGCGGCCCATGAATCCGAGTTCTCCGCCACGCTTGGCGCTTTCGGTATCTTCAGAATACAGAATTGCGAGTGTAGAGAAATCCGACTCGCCACGATTCACGCGGTCAGAAAAATCACGCAGACGCGCTTTCACGTCATCGATTTCCTGTCTTGGAATAGCAGGAGCAAGCGTAAGGATCTGAACCTCCACCTGCGTAGGTACGTAAGGTACTGAATCTTTGGGTAATTTGTCGAAATATCTGCGCACCTCGGCGGGGGTGGATGTTATCTTCGATGTGAGGTTACGCTGCACTTGCGAGATGCGGGTGCGGTTTCTCACCATATCCATCAGAGCTTCACGCATGGCATTGATCGGTTTATGAAAAACCTGCTCCACTTTCTCTGCCGAACCGAGGCTGTTGATATAGTAGTTTATCTGGGCATCAACCTGCGAAATCACCATGTTATCGGCTACCTCCACAGTATCGAGATCGGCCTGATGTAGATACAGTTTCTCTACTGCAAGTTGCTCGGGTATCACGCAATAGGGGTCACCCTTGAGATCGGTTTTCTCATAAAGGGCATTCTGATATGCCTCCTCGATCTCCGATTTCCATATGGGCTGATCACCCACTACCCATGCCACTTCCTCCACCACATTATCGGTAGCGGCGGTCATGTAAGCTATTCCTAATGCAATGAATGCAGCTGCGACAAATATATTTTTGATTTTCATATGATTTTTACGTAAAAATTACCTCCAAAGTTACGAAAATATTCCGAAGCAATATAGGCTGTTAAGATTTTATAACGCATCATCCGCTGATTTCAGAAACAGGCAGGCATCTCCGTAGCTTAGGAACCGGTAATCCGATGCAAGCGCATGGCTGTAGATATCATGCCAGCTATCCCCTATCATAGCTCCTACAAGCAGGAGCAAAGTGGAGCGGGGTTGATGAAAATTGGTGATCATGCCGTCGACTACCATATAATTATATCCCGGAGCTATAATCAGCCGTGTGGTTGCGACAAAAGTTGTCATCGCCCGGGAGTCGAGATAATCAATAAGAACTTTCATAGCCTCCTTGCGTGACATATGCGGTTGAGATTCCGAGTAACTGTACCACTGAGGAAGCTCAGGTATATCCTTCACATCGGGATACCGGCTCAAATAGCATCCGAGCCGGTACAAACTTTCGAGAGTGCGTACCGATGTTGTCCCGACAGCTATTACAGGTCTGTCAGTATCAGCCAGTTCTGAAATTAATTCACGGCCAACGGCTATGAATTCCGAGTGCATCTCGTGATCACCGATTGTTTCTGTTTTAACGGGTTGAAAAGTTCCCGCCCCTACATGTAAAGTCACCTCGCGTGTGTCTATACCATTTCTCCTGCACTTATCGAGCAGTTCCGGAGTAAAATGGAGACCTGCGGTAGGAGCAGCAACCGAACCTTCGATGTGGCTGTAGACTGTCTGATAATCGCTCGAATCACTATCTTCGGTCGAGCGGTTGAGATATGGCGGAATAGGAATTTCGCCGGCTGCCGCTATAATTTCAGAAAATGATACCGTATTATCGTCCCATGAAAATTCTATAATGAAAGCATTCCCTTCCTTACAGGTTCGGAGGGCTGATAGTGTGATTTCCGACGACCCGGTTTTCACCTCCATGGTCAGCTCACCTTCTTTCCATTTTTTGGAATTACCCACGAAACATTTCCATGAAACGGGACCTGATGACGCGAAGTTCTCGGCATAATCGGCCGGAGTTACCGGCTCAAGACAGAAGATTTCAATCAAGGCGCCGTCATGAGCCATGCCCTTGCGGAAGCGGAGGCGAGCGTTTATCACCTTAGTGTTATTATAGACGAGAAGGCTTCTGGATGGCAGTAAGTCTGCTATCTCTGAGAATATATGGTCGGAAACAGCTCCATTGCTGTCACGAAACAATAATTTGCAACTGTCTCGCTCCTGCAAGGGGTGTAAAGCAATGCGTTGCTGAGGCAATGCGTAATCGTATTCCTCTATCGATATTTCTTCGGGATGCAAAGTCATGATATATGAGCAAGGGTAGAAATGGCGGCTACAGGATCTTCAGCTTTAAACACAAAGCTTCCGGCTACAAGCACATCGGCTCCGGCCGCAGCAAGGCGGGGGGCAGTATCGATATTCACGCCTCCGTCCACTTCTATTTTGGTTTTAAGACCACGTTCATCGATCATAGAGCGAAGGCGTGCGACCTTGTCGATCGTAGCCTCAATGAATTTCTGACCGCCGAATCCCGGATTTACTCCCATGAGAAGCACCATTTCGAGTTCCGGTAAAATTTCCTCGAGCATTACCAGCGGCGTGGCCGGATTTAAAGTAACGGCAGGTTTCATACCCGCCTCGGATATACGGTGTATCACACGGTTGAGATGAATGCAAGCTTCCTGATGTACATTCATGATGGTGGCACCTGCATCTCTCACCTGAGAGATGAATCTTATCGGATCCATCACCATCATATGCACATCGAGAGGTTTCTCAGCTATGTCGGCGATAGCACGTATCATAGGAAAGCCTATCGATATGTTGGGGACAAACATTCCGTCCATGACATCGACATGGATCATCGATGCCTCACTGCGGTTGATTATCTCAACTGCTTTACCGAGGCGCGTGAAGTCAGCAGCCAGTAATGAGGGGGAAACTTCCATTATTCAACAGTTTTAGTTGATTCTTTGCGGGGCTTGAAAGCATTCCAAGCAATGAATCCTACAGCTATTACACCGATTCCTATACCTATGTATGTAAGATAGGCGTTATACTTCTCAACCGCATCATAAAGTTGCGCTCTCGGGACAAGTGTTCCAAGCCAATATCCGAGACCGGCAAGCACAATATTCCACACCATTGCTCCCAGACTGGTAAAAATCACAAATTTTCCTATATTCATCCGTGCTAGTCCGGCAGGGATTGAGATAAGCTGACGCACGGCGGGTATCAATCGGCCAACGAAAGTAGAAATCGCTCCATGCTTGTCGAAATATTCCTCGGCGTGCTCAACTTTTGCCTGATCAATTAGGCACGCGTGACCGACTCGGCTGTTGGCAAACGAGTAGACAATAGGGCGTCCTATCCACATTGACAGGAAATAATTGATAAGCGCACCGATTATTGCGCCTGCGGTAGCGACAATAACAATCAGATATATGTCGACCTCATGACTCGTGCATGCAAGGTAGGCCGCCGGGGGTACTATGACTTCTGACGGAAATGGTATGAACGAACTCTCGATTATCATCAGACCCAATACGAGCAGGTACACCGTCGTGGCGTCGGCCTTGAAGAACTCCGCCATGATACCTGCAGGATCAAAGATAGCAAGTGTTATGAAATCAAGCATATGAAAAATAATATTTCAGTTTAGGTTGAAGCGTTGCCGTTTCACGAGTGCAAAGGTAATCAGAATTGATGAATATTCCTACATTTCAACCTCTCTTCATGGCAAAATGCCGGCTTTACGGAACATCTCGGCATAATACTCAGCCTTTTTCTCAAGTTTGAGCGGATAAGCTCTGCTCGTCGATGGCATACGCCATATATCAAGGCCGGTTGATGAAGTGACAAAATCACCCATCTTGGGTATCTCCGTATCGGTAAGTCGGGCTACCACACCGGCAGCCTTTTCTCCTGTAGTCGCTATTGTATGGCAATCGGGCATAAGGTTGAGCAGCCCTTCGAGATCCACAGGTTCGATAATCTCAAGGTACTTGTCGGAAGCATTTCCCTTCAGCCTGCGAATCTTATGCCCTGTATCGTTCATGGCTATACCGTGGGTAGTAAGCAGCTCTTTAATTGCATCGAGGTCAAACTGTTTGCTTCCCTTTACATTAAGCGCGTTCCTGTCACCGAAAAATATCAGGGCCATCATCGGCCAAAAGTCGTTGGTGGGATTGGGATAATAGAAATTCATGCTCCATCGTTTTGGCTGAGGAGGAAACGTTCCCATTATCAATATCCTTGAATCACGGTTGTAAAACGGAGGCCACGGGTGTACCTCGATTTCGGTGTCACTAATTATACTGTTGAAATCTTCCATATCTATTCAACAATTTCGGGAATAAAAAAGTTACAGCCGGAGTCAGACGAATTTCTGACTCCGGCCGCAATTTTTTTGAAAATCAACGTGTGATATTATTCCTTGATACGCTCTACGTAGCTTCCGTCGCGAGTGTCAACCTTGATCTTGTCACCGATATTTACGAAGAGAGGCACGCGTACTTCAGCACCTGTCTCTACTGTAGCGGGCTTAAGTGTGTTGGTGGCTGTGTCACCCTTGATGCCGGGCTCGGTGTAGGTAACTTCGAGAACTACGCTGGTGGGCATCTCGCAAGTGAGCACGGTATCGGAAGCAGCGTGAACCATAGCTTCGCAAATGTCACCGTCCTTAAGGAACTGCACGCCTTCGATGCTCTCGCCGGGGAGAATTACTTCTTCCCAAGTCTCGGTGTGGAGGAAGTGGTAGCCCATATCATCCTTGTAGGAATACTGGTAGGGACGACGCTCGATGCGGACTTCATTGACCTTTACGCCTGAGTTCCAAGTCTTATCAAGGATACGGCCGGTCTTAACATTTTTAAGTTTGGTGCGTACGAAAGCCGGACCTTTACCGGGCTTAACGTGAAGGAATTCTACGATGAAGAAATAGTTGCCGTCGATATCGAGGCACATTCCATTTTTAAAATCAGCAGTAGTTGCCATGTAATATTATTTTAAATCTTTGAAATTAAGCAAAATAAAGATTGCGCCTAAACGCGGTGCAAATTTACTAATTATTTTTCTCTTTTACAAATCGTTTTTCATTTGTAAAAAGGTATTTCATCGGGATGGAATACTATTGATTTTTCTACCGGGGTGGTAGCGATGAAATAACCGAGACACATATCACCTGTAAGCATGCAAGGACCGTTGCTGTCATTCTGCAATGCTTCAAGATAGTCATACATCGCTTTTGAGATCCGTGACACGGTACATGTAATCACGTCTCCATCATACAGTACATCTTCATCATCTTCCTCGTCGGTATCACGGCGAGTTGTCATGACTGTAAATGAGCATACGCCGTCAATCGCACCACGGTCATCGGATTGTGTCCAACGGTATATTTCCCCATTACGGAAAAGCTTTACCCAATAGCAGTCACCTAATTGCGGCCCCACGTCGGCGAACTTACATTGAAGCACCGCCACATGATCATACGGCATCTTAATCCAGTTAAATTCCAGACTCAGTATTTCCGACGGGCCATACATCTCTGTTTCCGCCTCATATACACAACCGTTTCGTTCTGCCCTAAGCCTGTATTCATGACCGGGAATACCTGAAATTGCAGCTGAATAATAACCGGCGGCATCGGTTGACAAGCTATATATCTCTCCCGTTGATAAATCTCTGAGTGATACTGCAGCGTCGGTTAGACGCGTGAGATCCATCGGTTCATCCATAGGTGTTGTCAATGTGACCCCTACCCTTATTCCGTCGGGCATCAGTTCGCCTTCTATCACTGTGATAGGTGCGATATCGTGATACTTGAAATCGAGTTCCTTCTCGCATGACGCCGTAGCAAGACACGCCGACACGGCAAGGAAGTAATTATATAATTTCATGTCAGTTAGTTTCAGAATTTTAGCGTGTAGGAAACGGACGGAATCAAACCATAGAGCGATCGCTGCACGGCACGTGTTCCCGATGGCTTTTCAGGGTCATCCTCGAAGTATACGATATACGGGTTATAACGGCAATATGTGTTGTAAATGCCGAATGACCATTCGTAGGTGAACTTTCTGCCCTTATGGGTATATTTGGCAGCGAGATCAAGTCGATGAGTCGACGGAGCGGTATAACCATTACGGGAAGAATAGTAGTAACACGTCTCCCCTGCTACCTCATATTTTACATCAGGTACTGTAAGCGGTTTGCCCGAGAGATATATCCATGAGGCCGAAATATTCCATCTGTCGTTGAAACGATATATACCCGAGATTGTAAAATCATGACGGCAATCATTTGAAGCCGCATACCATTTTCCGTCGTTAATGTCGGGTATCTTTGTCTCGGTATTTGACAACGTATAGGAAATCCATCCGGTAAGTTTGCCATAATTCTTTCGGAGCATAAACTCGGCGCCATAACTGCGGCCGCGACCGCCAAGTATTATATTTTCAAGGACTATATCGGAAAACGTTCCTTTTCCGTCCTTGAAGTCATATACATTATTGATATTCTTGTAATACCCTTCCACTGACCAGTCGAAACCTCCGTCGGAGGTCATACCGCTGTAGCCTATGCCCACCTGCTCGGCTCTTTCAGGCCTCACATGGGCTGACGTGAGAGCGTAGCGATCAAACGGAAATGACGTGGCACTTGACCTAATAGCATGGAGGTTTTGGGAAACGACCGCATATCCGGCCTTTAAATTATGTAATCGTGAAATGTTGTATTTCAGGCTCAACCGCGGCTGGACATCGCAGTATGTTTTCTCGGCAAACTGATTTTGGAAATGGTTGACCGAGATAAATTCATGAAACCCTGCACCTGAAAGTATAGATGAAAGATTTAGTCTCACACCAGCCGATACATCGAATTTTTCACCGAAACTGCCTGTATAATCAGCCCAAGCCGAATTGGCCCACAAAGCTCGGATTTCACGCTCCCTTACATCGCTTATTATCCACTCGGCTGACTTTACTCTGTAGAGTTCCGAGCGGATTCCGGTCTCAAGAGCATGATGCTCAGAGAAATTATATCTGATGCGCTCGTTGAGTGAATATGAACGGATAAAAGTGAGCATTTCCTGATTCATGTTCATCATATCCATCGACATCTTGGGACTGAAATGTGTGACTGATGCCGTAGTGGTAAACGACACTTTGTCAGTAGGTCGAGCCATCCAGTTGACGGAGCCTCCGATATTGCCCCAGTACAATCCCATGATATGGCTTATGGCCATATTGTCGCGACTTGCGAAAAAAGATCCGTCGATTATGTGGCGGGACGACGGGCGAAAGCGAATCTTGGCCGTAACGTCGTAGAAATTCATGATCGTGCTGCGATATTGAGGTACCATATTCAGAAACATGTCCACATACGACCGTCGGGCGCTGACTGCAAATGACATTTTATTTTTAACGACAGGACCTTCAGCCTTTATTTTGGCAGCAAGTATTCCCACCGTCAGCGATCCGTGATAGTGCTCCATATCTCCCGGTGAGAGCGATGTTTCAAGTACCGACGATGTAGCTTCACCATACATAGCGGGCAGTGGGCCTTTATAAAGTGTCGCGCCTCCGAGTGCTTCATCATTGAACGTAGAGAAAATCCCCATCACATGAGCCGGGTTATAAAGAGATATACCGTCGAGTGTCACAAGATTCTGCGAGGCATTACCGCCGCGTACTTCAAAACCGCCTCCACCCTCACCTTCCGCTCTCACACCGGGGAGCATCGACAGGGATTTAATAATATCTTTCTCTCCGCCGAACGACGGAATCTCATTCAGTTTCGACAGTTCAAGCCGTTCCGCGCCCAGACGCAGATTATTAACCCTTTCACGAGCGGAATTGCCTTGAACCACTATCTCCGAAAGTTCATGCGACGGTATGGTATCGGCCGGTTCTTCACCGTAAGATACCGCCGTGCACAGTACCGTAAGATATAAAGGAAATAACCGATTTATTACCATTGATATGAAAAAACGGTCTCCGAAAGGACACACCTTGCAGAGACCGAATATAAGCAGTTGTTCAAAATAGAAATGAGAGTGTCTTAGTTTCCACAGCCGCAGCCTTCGCCGCAACCTTCACCACAACCTTCTCCGCAGTTACCTCCGCATCCGCCACATGAGGGACGAAGATCTTCCTGAGTGGCATCGCGCACAAGTTCAATCTTGCCTTTGAATACAAGATCCTTGCCGACCAGAGGATGGTTGAAATCCATCGTCACCTTGTCATCGGTCACATCAAGTACCTTACCGTTGATGCGTAAACCGTCGCCGGTCATCATAGGCACATAGGCACCGGGGAAAATCATTGAGGTATCAAATTTACCGTCAACTACAAAGATGTTCTTGTCAAGTTCGACCACATCGTCGGGGTTATAAGGGAATCCTTCGTCGGCGGGTACTTTAACGACAAACTCCTGACCTTGTTCAAGGCCCTCGAGAGCAGCCTCAAGGGGTTTGATGACTCCCGGGGTAACTCCGTAGACAATACGCTCGGGGGCATCAGCTTCTACACAATGCACCAATGCCTCAGTTCCGTCCTCACCCACTTCATAAAGATCATAGGTGAGCTCGACAAATTTACCGGGAATGATTTTTTCCATAATTTCTTAACGAGTTAAAAAGTTAACCGCGATTTACTCGGCATCAGCGGTAACGCCGGCGAGTTCCGGATCTATCATGATGCGGCCGCAATATTCGCAGACGATGATTTTCTTGTGCATCTTTATCTCCATCTGCTTCTGCGGGGGAATGCGATTGAAGCAACCGCCGCAGGCATTACGCTGCACGTATACCACACCGAGACCGTTGCGGGCATTCTTGCGGATGCGCTTGAAAGCCGAGAGTGTACGCTCGTCGATTTTGGGCTCAAGAGCCTTGGCTTGCTCGCGCAGACGCTCCTCGTCCTGCTTTGTTTCCGATACGATCTCCTCAAGTTCGGCACGCTTTTCATTGAGCACATGCAGGTGATCGTCGAGAGTTTCCTGAGTAGCGGCAATCTCTCTCTGCTTGTTTTCAGTCACACGGCCATACTCGAGAATATGTTTCTCGGAAAGTTCGATCTCGAGAGTCTGGAACTCTATCTCCTTTGATAACAAATCAAACTCGCGATTGTTGCGTACATTGTCAAGCTGCTGCTTGTAAGTATCGATCTTGGCCTGCGAATCCTGAATTTTGTTTTTCTCCTCGGCAGTCTTGCGGCGGAGATCCTCGATTTCGCGGGTATAGTTCTCTATACGGGTGCGGAGTCCTTCAATATTATCCTCGAGGTCACGCACTTCGAGAGGCAATTCGCCCCGGATAGTCTTGATGCGGTCGATCTGCGAGAGAATAGTCTGGAGTTCGTAGAGAGCCTTGAGGCGAGACTCTACACTCATAGTCTGATCAGCTTTTGTTTGCTCAGTGGCCATATTTCTGTTATGATTTTATTTTGTTGGCTTATTGATAAGTGATTGAGTTGGTCTCGGAAGCCGAGATTCCGACTGCAAAGTTAGGAAATTTTTTTGAAATAATCCTCGATAATAGTATGGTAGTACATTTTTCGCTCTCGTAATGCCCCGTATCAACCACAAGAATCCTGTCACGGTAATCAACGAAGTCGTGATAACGTACATCACTCGTAATGTAAACTTGCGCACCTGCTCCTATTGCTGCGGGAATAAATTCTCCACCCGAGCCACCGCACAATGCCACTCTCGTTACCGGCATTGAATCGACGTGAGGAGTAGTTCTCACCATGGGAGAGCCATATACTTCCTTCACACGCCCTATTATCTCGGAGGCTGAAAGCGGCTGAAGCAGATTGCCGATAGCCCCGAGTCCGGTGGAAGTGTCAGCCGCCTCTATATGATATATATCTATAGCCGGCTCCTCATAGGGATGGACTTTTCTTATCGCAGATTCCACCTTGGCCTTAAGATGAGCAGGTACTACAGCCTCTATCTTGACTTCTGAGACAAATGTGATCTCATCCTTTTGTCCGATATGCGGGTTACTGCCTTGAAGCGGCCTGAAAGAACCGGCTCCATTTATCGTGAATCCACACCTGTCGTAATTGCCGATATGACCGGCGCCTGCGTCATGCATTGCATTTCTTACTTCGTCGGCCTCCTTTTCAGGAACATAAACGGCGACTTTATACAATACATCACGGCGGGGAGCCAACGGCTCAATTTCGGTCAGGCCGAGTGCTTCTGCAAGATAATGTGACACTCCGGCCGAGGCATTGTCAAGCGATGTATGGGCTGAATAGACAGAAATTCCCGATTTGATAAGCCTGATAGCCATACGCTCCGCAGGGGTCGTACCTGTAAGACGCTTTAGCGGACGGAATATGAGCGGATGATGAGAAATAATGAGATTACATCCTTTCTCAACCGCTTCCGTTATTACCGCATCAGTCACGTCGACACATACAAGCACTCCCTTACAGGTATCTCCTTTGGATGAAGGGCACACCTGCCAGCCGGTATTATCCCACGACTCCTGAAGGCCGGGATTAACCTCGGCCTCCAGTGCGTTGATTATTTCATTTAGCGACGGAGTCACTTCTCGTCGGTGAGATTTAAAGCTATCTGAAGTTCGTCAAGCTGTTCCTGATCGATTGCCGAGGGGGCGTCTATCATCATGTCACGACCGGAATTGTTCTTGGGGAACGCTATTACGTCGCGAATGGAGTCAAGACCTGCAAGAATCGACACAAAACGGTCGAAACCGAAAGCCAGACCTCCGTGAGGGGGTGCACCGTATTTGAATGCATTCATAAGGAAGCCGAATTTATATTGTGCGTCTTCTTCTGAAAGGCCGAGCAGACGGAACATCTTGTTCTGTAATCCGGCTTCGTGAATACGTATCGATCCGCCTCCGAGCTCGTTACCGTTAACCACCATATCATAAGCGGTAGCTCTGACATCGCCGGTAGCAGTCTCGAGTTTATCAATATCTTCAGGATTGGGTGCAGTAAACGGATGATGCATCGCATAGTAGCGCTGAGTTTCGTCATCCCATTCAAACAGGGGGAAATCCACTACCCACAGACAAGAGAATTTCTGCGGATCACGAAGTCCGAGACGGTTACCCATTTCAAGACGGAGTTCATTTAACTGCTTGCGGGTCTTCATAGTAGGACCGGCAAGAATAAGAATGAGGTCACCGGGTTTGGCATCGCATCTATCGGCCCAAGCCTTCAGCTCGTCGTCGGTATAGAATTTTGATACCGAGCTCTTGATTTCGCCGTTTTCTTCAATCTTCACCCACATCATTCCTTTTGCACCTACCTGCGGACGTTTTACAAAGTCAGTCAGCTGGTCAAGTTGCTTGCGGGTATATCCGGCGCAGCCGGGCGCACAGATGGCACCTACATATTCAGCATCATCCATTACGGAAAATCCTTTGCCGCCGGTGAGATCTTTCAGTTCCACAAACCTCATTCCGAAACGGGTGTCGGGCTTATCAGAACCGTAATATTTCATAGCGTCGGCCCAAGTCATGCGCGGGAAAGGCTCGGTAAAATCAATATCTTTTACATATTTGAATATGTGCTTTACAAGGCCTTCAAACATATTCAGAACATCTTCCTGCTCCACAAACGACATCTCGCAGTCAATCTGAGTAAACTCGGGCTGGCGGTCAGCACGAAGGTCCTCGTCGCGGAAACATTTTACGATCTGAAAATAACGGTCGAAACCGCTCACCATTAGGAGCTGCTTGAATGTCTGGGGCGACTGAGGAAGAGCATAGAACTGACCGGGATTCATGCGGGAAGGAACCACGAAGTCACGCGCTCCCTCGGGAGTAGACTTGATGAGTACCGGAGTCTCCACCTCAAGAAATCCCTTTGAATCGAGATAACGGCGAATCTCGAAAGCCATGCGGTGGCGAAGTTCGAGATTGGAGCGCACGCAGTTGCGTCGCAGATCGAGATAGCGATATTTCATTCTCAGGTCATCACCGCCGTCAGTATCATCTTCGATAGTGAATGGAGGCACCTCGCTTCGATTGAGCACCTTAAGATCCGATGCTATAATCTCGATGTCGCCGGTAGGGAGATTGGCATTTTTGCTGCTGCGCTCACTCACTTTACCGGTAATCTGCACCACAAACTCACGTCCGAGTTTATTGGCTTTATCACACAGCTCGGCATCAACCTCATTATTAAACACTACTTGAGTCAGTCCGTAACGGTCACGGATGTCGACAAAAGTCATGCCGCCCATCTTGCGGGCGCGCTGCACCCAGCCGGCAATGGTCACTTCCTTGCCGACATCGCTAAGGCGGAGTTCTCCGCAGGTATTTGTTCTAAACATATATAATTTGCTATATACAGATATTCATTTTCTTAACGAGATGCAAATTTACAAAGAAAAAACCAAATTAACGCAAAAAAAGTAAGGTCGTTTGAAGTATTTTTGTTACTTTCGCTGTTAAAATGATTGTCATTATAAAATATTACTGAAAATGGATCACGTAAAAGTCAAAATCATAAATAAATCCCACCATCCTTTACCCTCTTACGCTACCCCCTCGTCGGCCGGTATGGATGTAAGGGCATTTCTCGACGCACCGGTTACTCTCGCTCCCATGCAGCGCGCCCTCATACCCACCGGTCTGTATC
This sequence comes from Duncaniella sp., assembly GCA_029060405.1. Lineage (GTDB taxonomy): Bacteria > Bacteroidota > Bacteroidia > Bacteroidales > Muribaculaceae > Duncaniella. Next base: position 14,572 of record JAIDUB010000085.1, read on the forward strand.
TGCAGCTCCCTCATGGTTACGAATGTCAGCTGCGTCCGCGCAGCGGCCTGTCGCTCAAGAAAGGAATTACACTCGTCAACACCCCCGGCACAGTCGATGCCGATTATCGTGGCGAAATCGGTATAATTGTGATAAATCTTTCGGACGAACCGTTTGTTATCAACGATGGAGAACGTATATGCCAGATGGTTATAAAGGAATATTCCCATGTGACTTGGGACGAAGTGAAACGCATCGACACCACTGAGCGCGGCGACGGTGGATTCGGACACACCGGCGTAGATTAATACTTACGACATGAAGAAACTCCCATACGCAATAATACTGCTTCTGCTCGTTTTTGCTTCAGCCGCCTCCGGATGGTCAAAAAGCAAGAACAAGAACGATGTGGAGGCCGACGTGCGCAAAGCCGACTATTTTTATCTCGAAGCCTTGCGCTCTAAGGCTCTGGGTAACGACGACGCCGCTTTCGATCTGCTTGACCGCGCCATATCGCTCAATCCTAACGACGAGAATATTAAGCTCGAATATGCCAATTATAAGCTTGCGCTTTCCAACGGAAACATCAAAGAAGCCAAGCTTGCAATCTTTGCCATAGGCGACTATTACAATCTTCATCCCGACGATTACTATACCGCCATTTCCTATGCGTTTCTCCTTGAAAAGATAGGATACAACGGCACAGCCCGCGATGTGCTTGCCAATCTTCATTACCGCTATCCCGACAAGATCGACCTTACTTTCCGGCTCGCTGATTTCCTTACCACTCACGGCGATTCGATGGCACGCGCCGAGGCTCTCAGAATGTTTGATACAATCGAGGAAGCCAATGGTCTCGATTTTGCCGTCACCACTAAAAAGATGCAGCTTCACAGGCTCAACGATGACACTACAGCCGTTATCAACGAGGCGATGAGGCTGTACCGGTCCAATCCTGCCGAACCGGAATATAACATATTCATGGGACAGGTCTATTCGGTATTTCATGAAAATGATTCCGCATTATCATTCCTCAACAGGTCTATCGAACTCGATCCGTCAAACGGTCTGTCGTATTACTCTCTGGCCAACTTCTATCTCGGGCAGGGTGATACAATATCATATAATCGCGAAATCCGCAAAGCTCTCTCTCACGACAATCTCGACTTCGCCAACAAAATGTCGATATTGCAGTCATTCGTTCAGGATGCCTATAACCCTGCCGAACTCGACACACTTTTATCAACGATGGTCGAACTTCATCCTCATGAGAGTGCTATTCATGAGGCATATGCATCGGCTCTTGTAAGTGAAAAAGATTACGTAAGAGCGGCCGATGAGATGCAACTCGCTCTCGATCTTGACCCTGACAATGAAAACGGCTGGAGACTTCTCGCTTCACTGTATTTCCAGAACGAGGATCTCGACAAAGCGCAGACCGCATTGGAAAAAGCCCGACACTTCTTTCCTGAAAATTCTCAGTTCCCGGTTCAGCTCGGCGCGCTTTTTTCCGAAAAGAAGGACTTCGACACCGCTGAGCGTTATCTTGACGAGGCTGAAAAACTCGCTGATAACAATGTGGAAAATCTGAGCGACATCTATTCGATGAAGGCAAATATACTTATTGCCCGCGGCGATACTATTGCAGCGACCGAGCAATACGAAAAAGCCATAAAGCTGAATCCCGAAAATATATCGGCGATGAATAACTATGCCTACCATCTGGCATGTATAGAACGCGAGTTACCTAAAGCACTTTCAATGATCGAGAAAGTAATTGAAGCGGAGCCTGACAATGCTTCATGGCTCGACACATATGCTTGGGTTCTATTCAAGATGAAAAATTATGATAAGGCGCTTGAGATTATCGACAAGGCTCTTGCCATCGACGATGCGTCAAAATCTGCCGAAGTTTATGAGCATGCAGGTGATATATATTTCATGAACGCACGCCCCGATGAAGCTCTTGATTTCTGGAAAACAGCGCTTGAGCTATCACCCGACAGTGAATTACTCCAACGGAAAGTGAAGCAGAAAACATTTTTCTTCAAGTAGGCAATGACACGTAAGACAGGTCGCATACTTTTATTGTCAACGTTGACATGTATGGCCGGAATGGTCTCCGGCTGCCGCTCTTCACGCTCCACAGAAAGCCATGAGGAATATATTTCGGGCTCTCCCCGTGAAAGGGTCGAGGCTCTCGGCAACTATTATGCCGCTCACCCGGTCGGCTCTGTTTCAGTTCCCGTGTCGGTGGAAATTACCGCCCCCGCAAGGGCTAAGATATCGGGAAATCTTTACATGGCATCATCACGTTATATATATTTTTCTGCCCGTTTCCTCGGCATGGAAGTAGGCTCCATAATGATTACTCCCGATTCGATATATGGCAAAATAAAGCCCGGAAAAATGTATCTTGCCGAGCCTGTTTCAGCATTGACCGAAATGCTTCCTGTCACACTTAATCAGATTCAGGAACTGATGATGGGTCGCGTAGTGCTTCCCGGATATCAGAGTATCGATAAAAATGCCGCGGCATCTTGCAGTTACAGTATTGAGCAGGATTACTGGACCATAACCCCTGCCCGACTTCCCCGGGATTTTGACATGAAATATGTGATGTCGACTGATGCCAATACCATGCGCGGGCTTATCGCTGAGGTAAAAGGGAAAGCGACGGCATCGATGGTGATGGCCGATTATGCCGTAACCTCGCTTGGAGATCTTCCTGCCTCGGTAAGCATAGATGCCGCTAACGGTGATAAGGCTTACGGATTGAAGATTGAGTATAATTATTCGCGCCTGCGCACTGATGTCGTCCCTGACAAGTCATGGTCGATACCCCGTGGATATACACGTGTAAGCCCGGCTCAGGTCATTAAGGTTTTAAGTAATCTATGACACACACGAAGCATCGTTTCAGTATCCGTCGTCTGTTGATAATCGCCGCAGCTGCTGTAATATGTATGGCGGGAAGCGATGTGGCGTGGTCGCAGAAAAAGAAAAAAACAACCAAAAAGCCCACCGGAATCGAAGCGGTGTCGGCTGAAAAAAAGAAAAATGAGCAGAGCATGCGCAATACATCCGCGCAGATCGAGGCCAAGAAAG
>JAIDUB010000085.1:17668-32323 GCA_029060405.1 Duncaniella sp.
AGGGGTATAAGAGACAGAACCGGCAGCTTTCACGACTCAATAATCTCACTGCTGAAATTGATGAAAACCGCCGCACTCTCGATCGTCTCGCCGTAGTTAGCGATTCTATTTCACGGCTTGCCGCCGTTACATCCGATTCTGTAGAAGCGCTGTCGATGCAGGTGGAAAGTCTGCGCAAGTCTTACATCGAGTCACTGCGCCGGTTACAGCCTTACGACCGTAGCCGCACGGCAATGTCATTTATTTTTTCATCTAAAGACTTCACTACTCTTCAGCAACGGTTGCGATATCTGAAGGAATTTTCGCGTTGGCGTCAGAAACGAGCCGATGCGATTTCGGCCGCTCTGGACTCGCTTGAGTCGAAACGCAATCATCTTACTGCACTCGAACATAAGTCGGCAGCCCTGCTTACCAAGACAACCGACGAGCAAGCCCGGCTTGACGCTAACCGCAAGGGAGCTGAAGAAATCGTGGCTTCGCTCCGTAAGGATGAGAAATCACTGCTGGCAGTGCTTGAACAGCAGAAAAAGCAGGCGCGTGTTCTTGATCAACGACTCGATAAATTAATTGCCGAACAGCAGGAGGCTGAGCGCAAGCGTAAGGCCGAAGCGGCAAAAGCCGAAAAGTCTAAAGGTAGCTCCAAATCTTCCACTCCGTCAGCTACAGCGCCGGCCACGAAAACCAAAACCGATACCCCTTCCCCAGCTCCTTCATCCATGACCGAATCAGCTAATGTGGGTAACCTTGACGGCACATTTGCTCAAAACAAAGGAAAACTTCCTTTCCCGATATCAGGTAAATACAGAATCATCAGCAAATTCGGTCGTCAGCCCCACCCCTCTATCCCCAAGGTGGAAATAGAAAACTCGGGTATCGACATAGAAACTTCAGCGGGTGCTGCAGCCCGGGCTATTTTTGAGGGTAAAGTATCAGCTATATTCAAGGAAGACGGATATAACTCGATAGTCATGATACGCCATGGAAGTTATATTACAATCTATGCAGGTATCGATAATGTGAGCGTGAAAAACGGTGAGAAAGTCAAGGCCGGTCAGACTATCGGCAAGGTGAATACTGATGCCACGCGCGGAGTTCCCGTGCTCCACTTCGAGATCCGAAACGAGCGTACGAAGCTCAATCCGTCGCAGTGGCTGAGCCGTTAATTATATCGACCGACTTTGCAAGAGCATCTGAAGTGAAACCTCCTGACGACAGTTTTTCTGCTGCAGCAAGTGCATTGGCTCTCATCTGAGAGTAACGTTCAGGGGTTATCGCCGACAAGACTTCTTCAATATTCCGCAGGGATGGTATACATATACCCACATCCAGCCTTTTAACGATATCGGCCAAAGCTGCTTTATCCCAAATTACCACCGGTATTCCGGCCCTCAGATACATCGAAGTCTTATGCGGGGCATTATAGCGAAGATACTCTCCCAGAGGACCGGCGCCTTCATCAAGAGATTCACCGTACCACACTACGCCGTAATCACCTTGAGCCTCACCGATGAGCGTATCGGAATCAACCTGTCCCATTGCCGTGATATTGTCAGGCGCTTGGTCTTCCACACCGTTGCCGTATAATATTATTTCAACATTCGGTGCAGTTTCAGCAAGAGCGTATATCCACCCGTTGGCCCGGCGTGAGCAGTTCCCGGCAAACATCAGTTTCGGTTTACCGTCAGGTCGGCTGTAGTCCTTGCGGGCAGGGAATTTGGACAGGTAATCAAAAAGCCCCAGAACTATCATCGGCACACGTACACCGCGCTCCGACAGCCACCTCCGCATAGCCTCGGTGTGAACTATGACAACCGCCGAGCGGTTGAGCCTTTCCACTTCATCAGCCTCAGTGAGTTTCTTCCGGCGGAAACTGCCGAGGTCGTGAATGAGTGTGATCACCTTTGCTCCGCGGTCAGTAGCTTTTTTCACTACAAAATCGTAATATTTCTTCAGCGGGTACTGTAACACTACAATATCGCCTTTCTTTATTCTGCTCACTCCGCGCAATATACTTGCAAGAGTCTTAAAATACGCGACGAGAGAATTGGTGCTACGGCTCTGCGCCATTCCTATATTGGTGTAACCGACTTCGGTCATTATCGCCTCGATATCGGTCTTTGCCTTGTCACCCGCCGTATTGATATGTCGGTAGTTCTTGGAAATGAAACTTTTCATAAAACTAACTTTTTTCAGGAGCGACGTTATCAGCGAGCTCCATTGCCCGGGATATTACAGGAGCCATGTCGTAATATTTATATTCGGCGAGGCGGCCGCCGAAGGACACATGTGATTCCTTATCGGCCAAAGTCTTATACTTAATATATACAGCCGTATTTGAATCATCATTTACCGGATAAAACGGTTCGATACCGTCGTGCCATTCGGTAGAATATTCCTTGGAAATTACCGTAAACGGATTATCATACACCCTGTCGCCAAATGACTCGAAATGTTTATGCTCGATAATCCGTGTCCACGCAGGCTCGGTGTCGGTATAATTCACCACAGCCACGCCCTGATAGTTGGGTGTATTAAGGGTTTCCGTTTCAAACCTTACCGACCTGTATTGTAGTTTTCCGAACCGATAATCATAGAAGCGATCGATCTTTCCAGTAAACACAATGTGGTGTGCCAGATTGCCATATTTTTCACGATCATCGAAATAGTCACAGCCGCACACGACTTCACAGCCCGCCAGCATCTTTGATATCAGCGGATTATAACCACCTTCAGGTATACCTTGATAAAGATCGTTGAAATAATTATTATCAAATGTAAGACGCACGGGAAGGCGCTTGATAATGAATGCCGGTAATTCGCTGCACTTTCTCCCCCATTGTTTTTCGGTATACCCTTTTATCAATCGGGTATAGATGTCTTTTCCCACGAGTGTGAGTGCCTGTTCCTCGAGATTTCTCGGTTGCGAGATTCCTTCTTCAGTCAATTTGCTCACGGCCTCTTTTCGTTCTTCCTCAAGTTTTGACATCGCCTCGGCGGGAGTCTTGCATCCCCAGAGGGCATAAAATGTATTCATATTGAAAGGAAGATTGTAGAGTTTACCGCCATAACTCGCGACCGGACTATTAGTATATCGGTTGAAAGCTACGAGATCGTTTACATATTTCCATACTCTGGAGTCTGACGTATGAAAAATATGTGCACCGTACTTATGTACATTTATTCCGGCGATGTTTTCGCAACGTATATTTCCGCCCGGCTCATTTCTCTTCTCTATGACAAGGCATTTGTATCCGCGCGACGATGCGATATGAGCAAAAGTGGCGCCGAATAATCCGGCGCCAACTATAAGGAAATCGTATTTTTCAGGCATGATCGGCAATTACTTCACAAAATTAGCCCAGTTGACATTGCGCATGTCGCCACTCGAAAGGAATTCGGTGTGGAACGCGAGCGATGCCTGCAGGGTGTGGGGAGTCTGACCGGCTGTGCCGAGCTTGAGATAATCGGTAAGCAGCTCGCGATACATGGGGTGAGCGCAGTTATTGATAATCTCATGAGCCCGCTGCACGGGATCCTTACCGCGAAGATCGGCGATACCCTGATCAGTAACGAGAATATCTACCGAGTGCTCCGAATGGTCAACATGCGATACCATAGGAACGATATTGCTTATCTTTCCTTCCTTTGTGATGGAGGGACAAGAGAAGATGGAGATATAAGCATTGCGAGTGAAGTCGCCCGAACCGCCTATACCGTTCATCATCTTTGTACCGGTCACGTGGGTAGAGTTGATATTACCGAATATATCGGCCTCGAGCGCAGTATTCATGGCTATTACACCGAGACGGCGTATTACCTCGGGGCTGTTTGAAATCTCGGCGGGACGGATTACCACATGCTCCTTGAAGAATTCGATATTATCGATAACCTCGTCCTCCACAGCGTTAGATACGGTGAGCGCGCAGGTGCTTCCGAACTTGCAACGTCCTTTTTTCATAAGGTCGATTACAGCATCCTGAATAACTTCAGTATACATGGCGAAGGGAGGAATTTCCTTTGCATCGGCCAGACCGTAGAGCACGGCGTTTGCCACATTACCTACGCCTGACTGGATGGGAAGGAAAGTAGAGGGTATGCGTCCGGCTTTCATTTCGCCTATGAGGAAGGAGCAAACGTTAGCCCCTATCTTCATGGTAGTCTCATCGAGCGTAGAGAAAGGTTTAACACCTTCGTAGTTGTCGCTCATCACCACTCCCACTATTTTTTCGGGATCAAGTTTCAACACAGGAGAACCTATGCGGTCGCTGGGCTTGAAAATGGGTATCTCACCGCGATTAGGAGGATCGAGAGGCAGATATATGTCATGCAGACCATAAAGCGAGTGACGATATTTCTCGTTTAGCTCGATAATGATCTTCTTGGCTCTGGAAGCGTAGGTGGGCACGTTGCCTACACCTGTTCCCACCACTACCGTACCGTCATCCTTAATATCCGATACTTCGATCACGGCGATATCAAGATCACCATAGAAACCGTAGCGCATTTTCTGAGCGAGTTCCGACAGGTGAAGGTCGAAATAGTGAGCATCGTGGGAGTTGATACGCTTGCGCAGATCAGGGAGATTCTGGTAGGGAGTGCGGATACCTATTGCATTTGCACGTGCAAGAGCGCCGTCGCAGCGGTCAGATGTAGATGCGCCTGAGAAGATGTTGATTTTGAAGGGCTCACCTTCTTCATGAAGCTTTTCGGCGCGCTGAGCGAGAGCCTCGGTCACAACCTTGGGTGAGCCGGGTGCTGTAAAACCGGAGAAGCCTACATTGTCGCCGTTCTTGAAAATATCAGCGGCTTCCTGCGGAGTCAAAATAGGAAATCTCATTGGTATGTCTTATTGGTAATTTATTTAAGTGTTTGATTAGTCTTTGAATTTCGGAGTTATGATCTGTGCATCGATTATAGCCTGACGCCAGCGTGCATAGTGAGCAGAAAGGGCTTCATCGTCTACACTGCTGTCTATAGCGTGAATATCTTCAACCGGCTCATGAGAGACAGCACACTGTCCTTCTTCAAACCGTGGCTTGTATTCCTTGTCGGACTGCGGAGTAACCTCCGGCTCCATTTTCCGAGGCGCTGTATACTGCGGTTGGAAAGAAGCAAATCCTGATGCGCCGGGATACGCGGCTTCTTGCCCATACCTATCATTACGGGATGGCGCGCCAACCGATTTTCGGCCGGAGGATGCTTTCTTGCCACTATTTTTATGTCGATCTTCCAGCCATTTTGCACCAATACCTATAAGAATGGTGACGATTATGGCTATAACATCTTTCATTTAGAAATATTTTTGTAATTTTGCAGCAAAATTAGTCATTATCACGCTCAAAAACAAACTTCCGAGGGTAAAAATACCGCTCGATCGAGTGTGAAACATTACAAATTGCAATGCAAGATAACAAACATCTTTATATCGAGACCTACGGTTGCCAGATGAACGTAGCCGACAGTGAGGTCGTGGCTGCTATAATGGAGACAATCGGTTATGACGTGGTCGAAAACATCGACGACGCTGATGCCGTGCTTCTCAATACATGTTCAATACGCGACAATGCCGAGCAGAAAATAATTTCACGACTCGCCTTCCTCAATTCGCTGCGCCGCAAACGAGGTAAAACCCGAGGATTGACCATCGGGGTAATAGGCTGCATGGCTGAGCGCGTAAAAGATGACCTGATCTCCAATCATGGTGTTGATCTTGTGGCCGGCCCCGACTCTTATCTTGACCTGCCGAATCTTTTCTCGGCAGTAGAAGCAGGAAACAAAGCGGTAAATGTCGAGCTCTCCACTACCGAGACCTATCGCGACGTGATACCCGTGAGAATAGGAGGTGCGCTCGTATCGGGTTTCGTAAGCATAATGCGCGGTTGTAATAATTTCTGTTCATATTGCATAGTCCCCTATACCCGCGGACGCGAGCGCTCGCGTAGTATCGACAGTATCCTTAACGAGGTGGCCGACCTGCGTAGCCGAGGTTACCGTGAAGTGACACTTTTAGGACAGAATGTAAATTCCTATAAATATACTGACAGCGAAGGTCATGAAATAGATTTTCCCGAATTGCTTTCCCGCGTGGCCGAAGCAGCTCCCGATATGCGCATCCGTTTCACTACCTCCCACCCCAAGGACATGAGCGACAGGACTATTGATGTTATAGCCCGTTATGAAAATATCTGCAATCACATTCATCTGCCTGTCCAGTCGGGCAGCAACAATGTGCTCAAGGCCATGAACCGCAAATATACCCGTGAATGGTATCTTGACCGCATCAAGGCTATAAGAGAGCGGATACCTGATTGCGGCATTTCCACCGACCTTTTCACCGGATTTCACGACGAGACCGAGGAAGATTTTCAGCTCACTCTCGATCTTATGAAAGAGGTGGGTTTTGACTCCGCTTTCATGTTCAAATATTCCGAGCGTCCGGGCACTCTTGCCTCTCGTGAGATGCCCGACAATATCCCTGAAGATGTCAAGATCGAGCGCCTGAACCGCATGATTGCGCTTCAGAACGAACTTTCCCGTGAAAGCAACCGCTGCGATGAGGGTAAGGTATTTGAAGTGCTGGTGGAGGGTGTGGCCAAGCGCAGCAAAGAGCAGATGGTCGGTCGCACGCAGCAGAACAAGACGGTAGTGTTCCCGCGCGGAGATGCCAAGACAGGTGATACAGTAAAGGTAAAGATAGTTAATTCATCTTCAGCTACACTGATCGGTCAACTTATCTGATTTATCATGGAAAGTTTCAAGATTGTCGTAAATCCGCGATATGAACATCTGCGACCCTACATTATTCCCATCATCAAAGGTCAGCGGCCCGATGGTTCAAAAGAATTTTTCCGTGTCAGAAATTCCTTGTATAAAACTACTGTTTCAGGTACAGATATTGTAGTAAAAGATTTCAAGAAACCTAATTTCATCAACAGCTACGTCTACACCAATTTGCGCAAAAGCAAGGCATGCCGCAGTTATGAGAATGCACTGAGATTACTTGAAGCCGGGTTCAACACCCCCGAACCCATCGCCTATGGCGAACATAAAGTCAACGGACGACTGGTCAACTGCTACTATATATCTTCAGAGCTGAAAAACGCTACCGAAATACGCAACTGGACCGGTTTATCGTGCGTCGATACATTATTACCTGCATTTGCCGAAGAAATAGTAAGACTGCATAAAAGTGGCATTTACAATAAAGATTTCACAGGGGGAAACGTATTGTTTACAGGCAACGCGGTTTCGGGTTACAAGTTTCATTATGTTGACCTTAACAGAATAAAATTCGGTGAACACCGGTCGCGCATTTTGCTGCGAATGCTTGGTTCTATCGCTAACCCGGACTATACCGAAACACGCCGCATAGCCCGTCTTTATGCCGAGAGCGCAGGAATGATCCCCGATAAAATTGAAAGTATTGCTGTAAAAGAGCTGGATAAATATCTGAATACGCGAAAGATACGCTCCTATATAAAATCGCTTTTCAAAAAGTAATTATCAAAGATAATCGATCTTGCCAAGTCGTTCTTGCCGGCCATCATTGTAGGCCTTTATGAATCCTATCGTATCTTTCAATCTATAGGCTTTGGTAAATAGTCCCAATATAAACGCTTGCCCCACATAGCCTGAAAGGGTCATTATCGAGCGGAAATTCCTAACTCCCGCAGTCTTGCCATAGTGGTGATTAAACCACGCTCCATTGCGTATCTGATAGAATCTTTTCCATCGTTTGCTCGCTGCACGCTGAATCCACGTGACATCGGTAAAGAACTTATATTTATCCATCAAGGCTTCGGGCACATATATGATTTTGTATCCGGCCATCAGAGTCCGTATACAATAATCGGTATCGTCATAGAAGATAAATAGCTGATCGTTAGGATAACCGATTTTGTCAATCACCTCTCTGCGGATAAATAATCCCTCAAATGCAGCTCCGGAAATCGCTGTTACATTTTCAACCTCGATTTTTCTCAAAGGCATTACTGTTGTAGATGCGAATGTATCAGTAAGATTGAAATCCTTAAATTCAGTGGTGAATATCTTTCCGTCCATAATTCTCCGCGGCGACATAATGCCCACCTCCTTATCGTCGCAGTGCGACATAAGTTTCCCAAGACAATCCGGCCGTGGAAATACATCATCATCCATACACCATATCCAGTCAGCACCTGCGTCATAAGCGTATTTCATGCCTGTCTTGAAACCACCTGCGCCACCTACGTTGGCTTGATGTATCACCGTCAAGCCCTCTTGCGACTCGAGCCAAGCTTGCGTGCCATCAGTTGAATCGTTGTTCACCACTACTATACCGTCGAGATTCTTGGTCTCACGAAGGCATTTTATAGTGCGCTTGAGCAGTTCAAGACGATTGTAAGTAACGACAACAGCTAAAACTTTCATATACTTCAAAATTTTAATCCTAAAATCTCTGCTTACACAATCAATACCAGTTGATGCCGCGGCTTATAGATGAGCGCTTGTCATACTTCACATCCGAAAGCATCGACGACTTCACTGCAATGTGGAAATTATAGCTCTTATACGGGCCAACCGGGACGAAACTTGCAGTCATGGTAAAGCAGTGCAGGTCTCGCGAGATGTTGCAGTTCATGTAGGCAAGCTTGTGAGTATCGAAATTGTAGCTTGCCGAAAATCCCAGATTCCAGTTTTTGGTAGGACGGATATTACCCGAAAAACTCAGGTTCTGCGTGAATCTCCCGTTATACTCCATCTTACGGGGATTAAATGTGCCGTAACCATAGCTCACCGAATAGTTTACGGTAAGACTCCACGGGAACTCCCATTTCATATATCCGTCGGCTCCGAATTCAGTATTTTCGTCGGTATTCTCCGGTGTCTTTCGATCAGGATTGAGATAATCAGAGGTCTCTGACGCAAATTCCTGATCTTCCGTAGGTTGTTTCTTGTTTTTATCGTTATCTTTCTTTTTACGGAATGTATCGTTGTTGAATGTATAGCTGAACGACGTACCTGTGCTCGAGAGTCGTCCGAGGCCTTTTCCAGCTTCCAGACGTGTGCGGTTGACGCGCACCGGATTTCCTGATGCATTAAGAGCGTAGGTATACACGTCCCACGTAGCGTTGAGATTGAGATTGAAATTCTTAGTCAGGCGCAGAAGCAGTGAGGTGTTGATGTTGCTCCAGTTGAGGGAGTCGGCAGCGAAATTGTAGCTCTGCGATACCGTGAAGTTCTCGATTAGCGAAATTTTCTTTTCGCCGATCGAGTCGTTATCGGTTCGCACTTTCATCTCCACATTATTTGACAGCGACACTGAAACAGAACCGTTCTTGCCCTGCCCCGGCACGCCGAACAGTGAGTTGGGGAAATAGGAATACGTGCGGGTCTGAACCTGTCCGTTGGCATCGGGATACTGGTAGCTACCGTAATATCCGAAAAAAGAGGATCCGAAGTCGGGCGCCGCGTTAAATGATACAGTTGGAGTAAAGACGTGTCGTATCATCTTCACCTTATCGCCCAAGAATGGAAGCGGCTGGTAAAAACCATATAATTTGGTATCGAGTGAAACCGATGCCGAGAAATCCCATACGTTATAAAAACCATAAGTAGTGTCCAAAACCTCTGCCGAAGCATTAGGGTCCCATTGGCGACGCACTTTATTGGTATACATACGGTCGGTAAGCGAGACCGACGGGGTGATGTTGATGTATTTCAACACGTTGAAAGTTGCCGAGATGGGCAGCGAATGTTTCATGCCGTTACGCCAGTCTTTGATAAGGCTCTTTTTGATAAACTCATCCTGCTTCGAAGTAAGCGAGTTGCTGAACTGACCGGAGTAACTGATCTTGATTTTCTCATACCACTTTTCATCGCCTACACGTTTCTTGCGCTTGAACGGATAGAGCTGCGACATCGTTACGGTAAGGTTGGGAAACGACACAGAAAGAGTAGAGTCCTGAGTGCGCTGCGCGATATTGGCCGTAGCCGAGACTGACCATTTAGAGTTCGGGAATCGGTAGGTCATGTTTACCGTGCTGCTCTTGGTGTTTTCGGTAAAGGCGTTGGAATAGTAAGAGTTCAGGTCGTTACGGGTATATCCGCTGGTAGTGAAGTTGACGCTCGCCGAAAGTGTCATGTTGGGATTAGCCTTCGCGTCCTGAGTGTGACTCCACAACAACTGGAAGTTGGTCATTTTACTGTAGTCGGGCATACCCTTTTCACCGTCGATGGTTGTAAGGTAAGAGAAATTGAAGTTACCCGAGTACTTGTAACGCTTGTTGTAGTTTGACACTGCCGATATTCCCCACGACCCTTTGGTATAAAGCTCACCTGTCAGAGCCACGTCGACATTATCATTTATGGCAAAATAATAACCGCCGTTGCGAAGATAGAAGCCCCGGTTGTAATCATCGCCCACTGTGGGAATAATGATACCCGACGAATATTTCGACGAGAATGGAAAATATCCGAATGGCAATGCAATAGGCAATGGCAAGCCGGCAAGTACCATATATACCGGTCCGCTCGTTACATCATGTCCCGGACGGAGCTTTGCTTTGGTAAGCTGAAACCAGAAGTGAGGGTTCTCATGGTCGTCGCATGTGGTGTATCGGGCGTCCTGAGTAAAGAAAGTATTCTCATCGATTTTCTTTGTGCGTCCACCGGTCACGTAACCTTCGCCCTGCTGCGTCACTACATCGGTAATGTAGCCGTAGCCGGTTCCGAAATTATAGCTCATGGTCTTTGCCTCGTAGCTTGTGCCGTCTTCCTCAAACACAGGAGTCCCCACAACCTCACCAACCGAATCAACAGCTCCTGCAGCATTGACGGTATTATTCCGCAGATCAATGCTCACCACGGCGGCATCAAGCTTGATGTTACCATAAGTCACGCTGCTTTCACCGTACATATAAGCCGAGTCAGTACCCACGAGAACAAGAGAATCCTTCGAAGAAAACTCGACTTTATTGTCAAGATCGACCTTTGATCTTACAATTCTCACACCTGAAGGTGGCGGAGTGATACGGCGGCGTGAAAGTCCGAGACGTGAACCCGGAAATACTGCCGACGTATCGGCAGGAATAGAGTCAATACTCACCCGCATACTGTCAGCTGTCAATACCGTATCAGCAAGAATCGAATCAGCGGTTACGACGCTAAGTGCCGGCAGCCCGGCATCTTCACCGGCTACTGTCGCACGACCGAATCCCGCAACGGAAACAGCACTGAATATCAGCAGTAATATTATATATATGTGAGAATTTCTCAAAATCTATAATTTTACAGGTCGCATGATCGACCTACAAAAACAGTCGCAAAGGTAGTTATTTCCGCGCAATTCTCAAAGCAGTGGCATAAAAGCTGTAATTAAATAATCTAAATTAACGGATTTTTCTTATCTTTGCGATGCCGTGTTTTCGATAGCTCGGCGAGCCAATATGTCTCATCAATTCTGCAATCAGGATATGGATACTAAAAAACTCGAATTAATTCTCGTCACACTTGCCGGACAGGACCACCCCGGTGTGACCGCCGCATTTACTGAAATACTCGCCCGATATGATGCCGGTATCCTTGACATAGGTCAGGCCGATATCCACCACACCCTGTCGCTGGGTATACTCATCAAGACTCATTCCGATGTATCGGGCGACATAATGAAAGAATTGCTTTTCAAGGCCTCGGAATTAAATATCAATATCCGCTTCGCACCTGTAAGTCTTGATGAATATGAGCAATGGGTTGGACGTCAGGGAAAACACCGCTGGATCATCACTTTGCTCGGGCGACGGCTAAGGGCGAGCCAGTTTGCTGACGTGTCGCAGGAAATTTTCAAGCAGGGGCTTAATATCGATGGCATCCAGCGACTGACAGGCCGCATGCCGCTCGGCGAGGAGGAGCAGCCGCTTGCCAAGTCGTGTGTGGAGTTTTCAGTACGAGGCACTCCTCTCAACTATGCCGAGATGCAGAAACGCTTCATGCAGTTGTCGCAAGAAGAGGATTTCGATATCTCCGTTCAGGAAGATACGATGTATCGCCGCTGTCGCCGACTGATATGCTTCGATATGGATTCCACCCTTATCGAGACAGAGGTTATCGACGAACTTGCCATGAGAGCCGGCGTAGGTGATAAGGTAAAGGCGATCACTGAGCGCGCGATGCGCGGCGAGATCGATTTCTGCGAAAGCTTCAAGGAACGCGTGGCTCTTTTAGAGGGTCTCGACGAGAGTGTGATGCGGGAAATTGCCGAGAATCTGCCCATCACTGAGGGCGTGGACCGACTGATGGAGGTACTCAAACGCGCCGGATTCAAGACTGCCATTCTTTCGGGTGGTTTCACTTATTTCGGTAATTACTTGAAACAGAAATTCGGATTTGATTATGTATATGCCAATGAACTCGAAATAAAAGACGGGAAGCTGACCGGCCGATACGTAGGCGACATTGTCGACGGCAAGCGCAAGGCAGAATTGCTTAAACTGCTCGCCCAGTTTGAGAATGTCAATATCGCCCAGACTATTGCCGTAGGCGACGGAGCCAATGACCTACCGATGCTATCGACCGCCGGTCTCGGTATCGCTTTCCATGCCAAACCAAAGGTGAGAAAGACTGCCAACCAGTCAATTTCCACAATAGGCCTCGACGGCATTCTTTACTTCCTCGGATTCAAAGATTCATTTATCAGCTGATTCATAAGCCTTAATAACATTTTTTTGCATAAAAAGCGCTTAATCGCTAATAAAATATAAAAGAAAATCGCTAAATTTGCACCGATTTTTCACCGATACACTTCAATCCATAGAGAAGGAACATAGAAATTATGAAACTTTTACAGCAGAAACTTGCAAAATACACTGCACCTCAGGAGGCCAAAGCTGCCGGAGTATATCCTTATTTCCGCGCTATATCGTCAGAGCAGGATCCCGAGGTAATTATCGACGGACGCAAAGTGCTGATGTTCGGCTCCAACTGCTATACAGGTCTTGTCAATGACCCCCGTATAAAGGAAGCCGCCATTGAGGCCACCCGAAAATACGGTACTGGTTGTGCCGGATCTCCATTCCTCAACGGCACACTTGACCTCCACAAAAAACTTGAGGCAAGGTTGGCCGAGTACACCGGCAAAGAGGACGTAATGATTTATTCTACCGGATTTGAAGTTAACCTCGGTGTTGTTTCCACCCTCACCGGACGCGAGGACTATATCCTTTGGGACGAGCAGGATCATGCATCGATCATCGAGGGTCGTCGTCTGTCGTTCAGCCAGCAGCTCAAATACAAGCACAACGACATGGAATCGCTCGAGCGTCAGCTCCAGCGTTGCGACCCCGACAGGGTAAAACTGATCGTGACCGACAGTGTATTCTCTATGGAAGGTGACGTGGCCGATGTTAAGAAAATCACCGAGCTTGCCAAGAAATACAATGCATCGGTAATGGTCGATGAAGCCCATGGCATAGGCGTGTTTGGCCCCGGCGGTCGTGGCGTATGCCATCATTACGGTGTGGCCGATGATGTTGACCTCCTTATGGGTACTTTCTCCAAGTCATTTGCATCACTCGGCGGTTTCATCGCTACCGATAAGGAAATCACCAATTTCCTCCGTCATCACTCACGCTCCTACATTTTCACCGCTTCAATCACTCCCGCATCCACGGCCGCAGCTCTCGCTGCTCTCGACATTATGGAAAAGGAACCTGAGCGTCAGGAAAATCTTTGGAAACTCACCCATTATGCGCTCGACGGATTCCGTAATGCCGGTTTTGAAATTGGTCACACCTCTACTCCCATCATACCGCTCTTCATACGCGACGATTTCAAGACTTTCGCCATCACCCGCGATCTGCTTGAAGAAGGTATATTTGTTAACCCTGTGGTTTCTCCCGCTGTGGCACCCAACGATACGCTGATACGCTTCAGCCTCATGGCTACCCATACCATTGAGCAGGTAACAACTGCCATCGAGAAGATTACCAAGGTATTCCGCAAGCACGGCATCATCGAATAGAATATGACGCATCCTTACTGATGCCGGACCGTTTTTTTCATCAACTATCCAATAACGCAATATCCAAGGCTCGGCTTCCATATCGCCGGGCCTTTTATTATAAAGTCAATAATTATGGCTAACAATTTATCTTACGATGTTGTGGGCAGCTATCTCGCTCCCGAGTATCTCGCGCAGGCACGAGAGGAGTATGAAAACGGACAGATTTCCGCCGATACACTCGCGCTTTATCAGGACAAGGCTTTCAACGATGTTGTGGAAAAGCAGATCGAGGAAGGTCTTGAATACGTAACGTCAGGTGAACTCCGCCGTAACCATTGGGGCAAGGACTTCTATATGGGACTTGCAGGAATCGAAAGGGAGAATATCTCGGAAGGAAGTATTCTCCAGAGCGAACCGGTAATGACTGATCTGCTTCACTTCAACGGCAGGATCGCCTATAACCCCGAGCATCCTTTCTTCAACACACTGTCCCTTCTTGTGCGCGCCGTGGGCGGTCGCGCCAAGCTGAAACAGACAATCCCCTCGCCTACCGATCTCTACCGCACAATATTGAAGATGACTATGGGTAAGCCTGAGGCTGTATACGTATCGCCCGACACGCTTATCGATGATATCGCCTCGGCCTATAACCTGACAATAAAGCAATTCCATCATCT
>JAIDUB010000086.1 GCA_029060405.1 Duncaniella sp.
TACGGTGGTGTGAGAGGTCGGTAAACACGAAAGTAGGAGATAAACACCTACGATTAGTGTTTACCTCCTACTCGATTACCATGAAAATTAAATTACTCCCGGTGTAAAACCAAATATCTGATGAAATTGTTAAATTTTCAGATCTATTAACTCTAATTCAACTATAAATGAGCGATAAAAAATATAGAGTGCTCCTTGTAAACGGAAGCCCGCACATCAACGGATGTGTAGCACGCGCATTTGACGAACTTGAAAAGACACTAAATGAATGCGGCGTGATGACCGAAAGAATAAACGTAGCAAATAAAGATGTGAGGGGATGTATAGCCTGCAACTATTGTCGCACACATGGTAAATGCGTGTTTAATGATATCGTTAACGAGACTGCTCCAAAACTTGCTGAAGCCGACGGCCTTATTGTAGGAACACCGGTGTACTATGCCGGAGCTAATGGACAGTTGCTTGCATTTATGGATCGTCTTTTCTATAGTACTTCTGGCACGGTGGATCTGAACCAGAAAGTAGGAGCGGCAGTAATATCTTCGCGCAGAGCCGGCAGCACATCGGCGTTTGATGAGATCAATCATTATTTCACCATCAAATCAATGCCTATAGTTTCCTCTACTTATTGGAATGAGGTGCATGGATTCACGGCAGATGATGTTGAAGCCGACCTCGAAGGTTTACAGACCATGCGTAATCTCGGACGCAATACAGCGTTTCTTATCAAAGCAATCGCTAATCAGAAAGAAATCGAAGGTCTCCCCGAGCAAGAATATTCGCAATTCACGAGCTTCCATGAGTGATTAACCCTGATCGGCAATTTCAACGTTTATATTGACAGGATTGAATCCCTGAATTGCGTTGAAAAATAGAATACCGGCGTCACCTGAATTTTGCACAAGTGACGCCGGCTATAATATATTACAATCTAACGCGGAATTTATTAAGAATACCGACTCAAAGACTTGAATCAGATAAACTTTTTCAGCTCGGTGTACAGGCGGTGGATGGGGAGGCCCATGACATTGTAAAAGGAGCCGTCGATGCGACGGATTGCCGCAGCTCCTATCCATTCCTGAATTCCGTAGGCGCCGGCTTTATCCAGCGGATGGTATCTGTCGACGTAGTAAGTTATTTCATCGTCGGTAAGGGGCGCAAATTCTACCGTGGTGAGTTCCGAGAATGTTATAGAGCGTTTTACAGTGGCTACTGTCACGCCGGTCACCACTTTCTGAATCTTTCCGGCCATGCGACGTAACATTTCGCAGGCATCGGCATCGTCTTTCGGTTTACCGAGCACGTCATCATCAAGAATCACTACCGTATCGGCAGTGACAACAAGGCGTTTGTCTCCCGGAATAAGATTGAGTGCCGAAGCTTTGAGCAGAGATAAATATGACGGTATCTCATGAACATCGAGCTCTGCAGGATATTTCTCGTCAATGCTGTGGCTCGTATCGACAGTAAAAGGGAGGTCAAGCATTGACAGGAGTTCGCGTCGACGCGGGGAGCCGCTTGCAAGTATTATGTCATATTCAGCCGCAAGCGGAGCAAGGGGATTATTTTTCAGTTCCATAAAAGTCGTCCATAATGCATTTGGAGAGCAAGCGATAAATTTCCTGCTCCTTGGGAGGAAGGGAAGATGCGTGAGCTTCGATTATACGGAGATCACCGCGGCGAGCCGGGCCGGTCTGTCCTTCGCGCGGAGGCATGGTCAATGCTTTAGCAAGAGTTTCATGAAGTAACGGGGCGAGCACGTCAAAAGGAATGTCATTCTTTGCAAGAAGATCATGAGCGATACTCCATAAGTAATTGGAAAAGTTGCAAGCGAAAACCGCCGCCACGTGCATCCGGCTGCGGGTAGCGCTGTCAGCATGAATAATGTTTTTGAAAATCTTCTCTCCAAATTCCGCTATCTCTGTTTCAACTTCAGGAGAAGAGCCCTCAGTGAAAAGTGTCACAGCCGAGAGGTCGACTTCACGGTTGAGTGAAAATGTCTGCAGCGGATAAAAAACTCCATAACGGTCGCTCATATCGGCAAGGACACTCATGTCAAGCGAGCCTGAAGTATGAAGCCACAATGCTCCGTTTGGTTTTATGCGCGAGAGGGTAGAAGTGACCGCATCATCCGCTAAAGATACAAGATAAATGTCAGCGCAGTCAGTCACCTTTTCAGGACTGTCTATGGCACCGGCACAGCCAAGACACGAAGCGAGCCTACGTGCATGCTCAATGTTACGGCTGAAAATCTGAACGATTTCCCCTGCACGGGTTTTGTCAATCGCTAAAGCTAAGGCCGAAGCAACATTTCCGGAACCGAGTATGACAACTTTAGGAGAAGGCATATCAGAATTTATCTACATGAACCTGATCCCACTTCAGTTTTTCAGTGTCGTAGGGTCGGCGCTGTTCATCAGGATACCCAAGCGCGATTACGCACACAGGAGTTATAGTCTCCGGAATACCGAGCGCTTCCTGTATATACTCTTCCGAGGGTTGATTATCGGCGGCGAAACGGCCACGCACCTGCACCCAGCATGACCCGAGTCCAAGATCCTGAGCCTGCAACTGAATAAATGCAGCGGCGACTGAGGCGTCTTCAATCCATGCATCGGATTTAGTGGAATCGGCACACACTACAATCGCAAGTTTGCATGATGATATCGCTGTGGCATATGTGGGTTTGCAATGCGACAACCGCTCAAGCATGTCACGATCTTCTACAGCTATAAACTGCCATGAACGGGAATTTTTAGAAGTAGGCGACATAAGTCCGGCCTGAATGATAAGAGAAACATCTTCAGCCGGAATAGCGGTATCAGTGAAGCGCCTGATAGAGCGACGGTTTACTATCAGATTATGAAAATTATCCATGTGAAAAATTGATTATTGTTTCAGAACCCAAGCCTGAGAAAAACGGCTTTTGACCGATTGCGATTCAGCGGCGGCGACTGCGGCGGAAAGGGTAGTGGCAGATGCCGCATAAACTCGATAATTGCCGTCTGAAACCATGAGACCCAGATCGGCGGCTCCAAACTGACTCATGAATTTTTCAGCTTGAACAGATGTAGCGAAAGAGCCTACTATTACAAGATAAGGATCATTACCGTCGAGACGGAAATTTGGTGCCGACTGAATGATCTCCGGCTCATCCATCATATCGTTGTTTACACGAGCTATGATTAGTTCAGGCGAAGCAGGGGGATTAGTTCCCCAGATAGCATCAGCGAGCGCATAGGCCGATAGTCCTGAATCGATAGACGCGAAATTAGTATCGGAATCATCGGAAACCGAAGAGTGCAGAAAGAATGTGACCGCCATAAAAACCGCGACAAAACATACCGCCACACGCATGAAACCGGAAAGGATATGATGACCGTTGTTCAACGGCTCCCCAACTGCAACAGCAGTTTCTTCAATATCTGCATCACGAAGACTTAATGCCGAAAGACCGGAAAAAACATTCTCAGAATTAGAGATTTCCGTGAAGAATTCGGGAGTAGCCCCGCCATTGAAACGGAGCAAGCCTAATTTCCCGAGGGATAATTCCCTGTCGTTTTCAAGCTGATACCGCATAGCTTTCACTTCATCATTCACTATGCGCAGTGCTGCTTCACGCGAAATAGATTCCCGGCGGCTTATACTGTCGGCAATCATCCAATCATTATAGTCAATTTCAGGATTGAAACCGACTGAAACCGATGGTGCATGAAAATCAAGGGTATCCTCATCAATCCATGCCTCGCGATAATGATTCATAAAAGCACCGAGTCCGGGCACCACGACGCAATCATGATGTCCGAGCAGGTAGCTTATATGAAGAATAATGCGATTCACATTGCAAAGGTAGCAATTTTTCCGCAGAAAAAAGCCTATTATCCCTGCAATGTGAATCGAAAAATTATAACGGTCTGTCAATCATTGACTACCGAAAGCCTGCAACCTGATGAATGAGCTGTAAGCTGCGGGGCATACTGACTCTGAAGCGTCGCGATTCCCGACGAGAAATCACCTGAATTTGTCACCCACATGTCATAGCTTATGATATATCGACCCCGCGGCATGCGATCAACAAATATGCGTGTACAGTCAGAACGGTTTTCGAGGTAGAAATAGACACCTTCACTCACTACAGGACGGGGTAGCTGAATATCCGGACGGAAACAAGCCGCTCTGCAGTCGTCAACGGCTACGTAGTCCATATCACGGTCGGTAACAATAGTAAGCTCAACTCTAACCTTGTCACCTATCGTCAGATTCTTGACTTCCTCCACGCCTCCGCCGGAGTAACGGAGGAACCGCTTGCTTATCGAAAGACCATCTATCGACGATTCGGCAACTTCGGTCATCTCGGCGACACCCTGACTGTAAACCGCTCCCCATGAGGCCGACACGGCATCATCACGGATTATAGAAATATCTGTTTTACCTGACACAAGCCCTGAGATATCAGTGCGGAAATATCCTGTAGCCTTTTCAACACCCACCGGAGTAAGCGATTTTCCACCGACACTGAATGTAACTTCGCCGGCAGGATGCAGCCAATTTGAAGAAGATTTAAGAATTGCAGCTACCACAACCGAAGTCGACACTGACTCTTTCCAGTCGGTAGCCTCTTTCTGAAGTATCAGCCACTGTCGGATCTGTTCTACCTCCTTGCTATCGGGCAATATTTCATCGAAAGCCTCCATAACCGAAGCTGTCGCGGCAACAGGATTAACATACCACATCATTGACGACTGACCTATCGAAGGCCACCACATTCCTTTTTCTGGCGAATAATAAGCAAACTCACGTATGGATTCGAGAATATACCGGGCTTCTTCAATCTTACCGAATCGATTAAGCAGTATTGCATCATATGCTTTTTCGATAACAGATGCATTTTTCCATACCGAGATTACATTTTCAATCGTATTGTCGATTGCCCGACGGTTACCGGATTTATCGCATTGCTCGGGAAAATACGACAGAATCATTGAATATGACGGAAATACAGCATCAGGATTCTTTATCAGTACGTCCGACGCGTTTTTACTCAGGAATGCCAGTCCGTTGTCAATAATTTTGGCGAGACGGTCATCGGCAGGCAGATACCCGAGGCGATTAAGTCGGCCGAGGAGCATTAGTACATTGGAAGTGGCCCAGTCAGAAGAATACATTGACTGTCCCATCCATGCGATACCTCCGTCGTCCTTTGTAAGATTCGTAAGAAGCGTAATATTTTTATCATATATCTTTTGAATCTCATCTTTATCAAAGAGCAGGGCAAGACGTGTCATACGTTCGGTATCATTCTTTGCGTCGAGCATCCAAGGTGTGGAACTAAGAAGCAGTATCTTAAGATCAGCATTCCGCTTGAGCATCGATACGAAAGTTGTGTCGGAACGGTCACTGTCAAGCCATTCACGCAGATACTTCTCTATCTCAGGATTGTCACGCATCAATCCTTGAGCCACGGCAGCTGAAAATATCGAGGCAGCTGCCTGAGGTGAAGTCGAGCAATCCGACGAAAGTAAACCGGGAAGCGCTGAAACGACATACCACGCGGGGTTCTCGGTATACTCAAGAGTGAGGCGCGTATCGGTATTTGCTTTTTCCACAGGAATACTGATTTCCTTCCGCCCCGGAGAGATATAGAAAGGAGTCGATTCTATAACAGGAGTTACTGAAGGAAGCACCGGAATAATACCGGCCTCGCCGTCGGCGAAAAGACGGGTTGATGATTTTACCCTGTAACCTATAACATCAGACTCAACATCGGCATCGAAATTACAGGTCGCAGTCACATTGCCTTTCGCGGTAACCGTATTCGTAACCCTAGATTGAGCGATTAGCTTATTGTCAGCAGGATTATACAACTCTATTTCAGTAGTTATTTCTGCCACCGAATCAGTTGCGTTAATTACAAGAGCTTTAATGGTAACCTTGTCACCTTTACGCACAAACCCCGGAACCTGAGGAGTAACCATCACCGGTTTTGATGCAATAACGGTAGCATCAAACTCCGCGCGGCTCAAATTCTTGGTAAAGGCCAGTGTATTTATCTGCCAAGTAGTATTGGCATTCGGTACGGTAAACGATACGGTGAGTTTACCATCTTTACCAGTTTCGAGCATAGGGCGGAAAAACGCAAGCGGCACTTCGGCATCACGATAATTGAAATTATCATTAGCATCATCTTTTACATCATCATGATCGACCACAGCTTCAGTATCATCTGCTTCCACTTCCCTGCGTGAATATCCGAAAACTGCGTCTGCTGTCTCGGCAACACCGTTCACAGCACCCCCCATGTCTTCCATCAATACTTCACCTTCGGCTGCCGCGGCTAATGTCGCTTGGGATTTATACATTTTTGTGCCTCTGATCCATACGGTATTCCCGAACAGCCCCAGCCCGTAAGTGCTGAAAACAGGCGGATTAACAATCGGACTGTACAGATTGTACCGATTGAGACCTGCACGCATTGATAAAAAGCCGAAACTTTGATCCTGACTCTGGAAATTTGTCGAGAACGGGATATAGTTACTATGCACTGGTAAATACCATGGTGATGAATTAAGAGCATCAAGAGCCGCATTATACATGCGCATCATCACAGCAACCTCACGAGGAGAATTTTCAGAATTCTCCACATAAAACTTCCATGTTTCTTCCTGCGACGTAGTGACGCGGTTACGGAACGTCTCGGCTTTAATTACAATAGGCGATTCAGCAGGCGGAGCCATTACCGACAAGGTGATATTTGAAGATCGGTTATGCTTTATGGCAACCAGATTTATTTTGCAATTCTCCATGCCAGAAGGAATTTCATATTCCCATATATTGAATCCGCGTTTTGCGGTAAATGAATTGAAATCAGCAAACCCATCCACCCCGGCAACGGCATAATGAATCAAAAGCGGTACATCGGCAAAGTATTCCCAACGCAGCTTTCTCGATTTATCAACTTTAATAAATGCCGGCTGAGGTGACCATATCATATCCGACGGAACAGGTGAGCAATCGTCACTCCGGCGATATACCACTACATTCATTCTTGCCTGAGAGGTTATGGATTTATCAGGCGAGGATACTATAATTTCATATACTCCGGAGGGCAGATTCTCAGTTGGAATCAATTTATCAACCGGGAGCGGATTGTTCGCAACTATTGTGTCAGCACCCCCATCGGATTTTTCTCTTATTACTGAATAGGAGAGTGGCTTGTTGACCGCTTCGTTTTTATAATCCCGCACTTCCACTGGTATTTCGAGGCGAGCGGGTGCTTCTACGTTCATGGCTGACTCTGACAGTACTATGCGGTAAGACGCGGTTGTCATAAACGAAGTTACTGCCGACTGGCTTTTGCCTGCTGCATTAGTAGCAGAAAATTCCGCTATATAGAGACCTCCTGGCAAGGTTGAAGAAGCGATAACCGACTGAGGCACCACTAATGTGAACTCTCCATCCTTATCAGTTGTAACCGAATCCGTAAAGAAGGTCTTGGTATAAGGTGGCATATGTCCCGGGAAGTAGCTGAACGGAGCGGTATTCATAAGTCTCAGATTTACTTGTGTACCTCCGAGACTTGCACCGGAATAAGTAGCGACGTTTCCGCGCAACGTCACATCGCCTTGGGCAGGGGAATTATTTTCAACCGGCGAAAGAGTTATCTTGAATGTAGGTAATACATAGTCCGATACCACAACACTGCTCGAGCCCACGCGCTTGTTGTCACAGCACATCGTGAGCACATAATCTCCCGTAATGCGATCTTTGGGAATAACAAACTTTCCATGAACACGTCCATAACTATCCGTTCGTACAACCAAAGTATCAACCGGCTGACGGTTGATATCGGAAAGAATTACCGATACTTCCTTATCAGGAGCAACAGTATCAGCATATTTATTAGATTCATATACCTCAGCGGCCCAATCTAACGAATCGCCCTGATGATAGATGGGCAGGGACGTGAAAAAGCAGCACTTGATACTACTCTTTTCCGAGCTGCGACTGCCTCGCGAAATCCATAAATCATTTTCAACATTATCATTTCCTTTCGCCACAATGAAGCTTCCCCCCTCGAAAGTTTCAGGGAGGGAGAACAATCCGTTATGGTCAGTAACACCAATTTTTACATATTCATGGAAATTGTGATGTAGATATTTTTTGAATGACACCACAGCATCGTCTACGGGCTCTCCGGAAACGCGATCAAGCACTAATATCGACCGATCGCCTGCAACCTCCCTTGCCACAGCGGCAAGAGAAGTGACATACACCTGAGCAGGAGTCCCCGTCTCAACCTTATCATCTTTAAAACTCGGAACCACCCAGAATTTTCCAAATCCCGGGAACACGAAATACAGCTCTCTCTTATCAGAAAATGGAATATCCGAAAGGGCATCGGCCGATAAGATCGCGATGGGAACGAGATTTCGCAATGAGTCGGTAGTGAACTCCTTGCTGTGATCACTTATATCATAAATTTTTATATCAGCATGCTGCACATTGTTAAGCGACACGCATATGGTACATCTTTCACCGGGATAAACATTGCGCGGAGTCTGTATCTCCACTGATTTCTGAGTTATAAATTCGCGAACTCTTTTTAGCCGGTCAGCGAATGGGGAATGCGGATAATCAGCAATATTGCTGTCGATAAGCTTTAGCAGTCGGGGGTGATTGGATGTGTCATAAGTTAGTTCCGTCTGAAGTAATGCTATAAGAATGGCACCTGAATATTCCGATTCACGGTAACGATTATACATTTCAGTGAGAACCTTGGCATATTCCGTCTTATCATATTCATAAGAATATATATGTTGCACTATGTAATCGAGACGGGCAAGGTCAGCATTGATATAAGCCGGAACATCATCAGCATGCAACGTGAGTAAGGAAGAATACAGTTCAAGTATTTTTTTTGCATACTCGGTCGAAGCATTAATCTTAGGACTCGAATAAAGCGACGCAACAAACATAGGACCCGAAACAAGGTACACCCTGCCTACAAATCCGGGGTCCGAGGAAATGTAGTTCAGAGTTCTGATAGCCTGATAAGCAATAAAGTCATAGAGCAGGGGATAAAACACTTTATCTTCATCAGCCACACTTACGTTAAGTGCATACTTACCGATAGGGCACTTCTTTAGGGCGGATTCATTTTCAAGCGAAGCATCGACAAGATTCGTAATTTTATTCCTGAACTGCTCACCGCTCCAAAGGAAAATATCATCGGAATAACTATCGGCAGGAATCATACGACGGTCGTAGACATACTTGTTGTCTTTATACACATCCGTGAGCATGCGAGCTTCAAGAGCATTGAGCATCGACAACAGTGTAGGTTCGGCCGTAAGATTCTTTACAGAATCTATTTTTGCTATCATGCGGCCTACATTGTTCTTATCGATCGAATTCTCGGCTATGCATAGATCTATAAGAGACTGCACTACAGCTTGGTTATCGCGCTTTTTTAAAGCATTACTCAAAGACTTTTCACTACTTTCCATCACCTTAACGGGAAACGCGAAATCAGGTTGTGTCATTTTGTCAGCCATCACGGGTAATACTGAAACCATACAGGTTAACATTACCGCCAAAAACTTCAACTTAAAAATCTTCATGACTTGATGTGGTTAAATAAAAAATCTATGCCCGCTCACGCGATGCAAGCGGGGCGGGCAATGAAGAGTGGAGAGGAGAATAAAACTGCGGAAATTTTATTGGAGTTTCTTTTGCTTTCTTGCATTTTTTCTGATGCTGCTGTGTTTCTTCATGAGTTCTTTTGTAAACTGCATCTCAGCATCCTTGAGAGAAAAAAGCTGCGCGGGAGTGAGAATTTTCTCATATTGAGTGAAATACTTTTTTTCAATAGCGGCTTCCTTCCCCTTTAATTCAAATGATGCAGCGGCGGCCTTGCGATAATCAGCGTCGGTCGCAGCCTTGCCTTTAGCTTTCACTTCATCGATAATCTTCCGTGTATCATTGCTGACCGAGCTTAACTCACCTTCCATTTTGGAATAGAGAGCCGAGAATCTCTCTTTTTGCTCGGCGGTCAGATCGAGTTTTTTAGCAAGGTAATCGGTCTTAACCGTCTGCATCTCAACATTCCATGCCCTGCGGGTATTCTTTCGGGCATCGTTAGGTTTGGCCGATAACGATGACGGAACAATCGTTAACATCACTAATACTAAATAAATGAAGTAAAATCTTTTCATATATGAAGTTACTGATTATTGGAGTTAAGTAAAGAAGCAGGCTCAAATCCTGAATCATAAAGCTCGTCAAGCAGATCGGTATCGGAGAGCGCGCCTTCGGTCACGAAATAATCGAGCATGTAGGAGTCATCGTCAAATGCCTGAGCCAGCAACTGATTGTTGTCAAATAGAGCATCGGTTGATGATGATTTAAATACATCCACAAGGCTCATCATGCACCATATTCCTGCAAACATTGCAGCGAGATATACGTAAGGACGGACTTTATCCCAGAAAGAGCGGGGGAGTACGTTAGGTTTCTTCTCCCACTCGGCTTCGGGAAGTGATGCTGCCATGCGCGCGGCGAAGTCATCAAAATACCCGTCAGGCACAGTCATACCGTCTTTATGGTTGAGTTTTTCGAGTATGTTATCGTCGTGGTTCATTTTAATGTCATTAAAAAGGTCTATTCATCTATATTGACCGGGAAACAGGGTAAAAGTTTAATCGGACTCTCTGAAAAATTGCTCGATTTTTTTTACCGCGTGATGATATGAGGTCTTTAACGCGCTTTCCGAGGTGCCGAGTATTTCCGACATCTGCTCATACTTCATCTCATCGAAATATCGCATATTAAACACAAGACGCTGCTTTTCAGGAAGCTTGGCTATCGCTTTACGGAGCATTACGGCAAGTTCGTCACCGTCGATATTCTTATCAGCTTCGATGAGATTGATTAAGAAAGCTTCCTCATCATCGATCGAAACGCCGGCATGCTTGCGCTCCCGCTCGAGAAACGACATGCTCTCGTTAATGGCTATCTTGTGAAGCCAAGTGCTGAGTTTGGCCTCACCCCTGAAATTATCGATATTCTGCCATGCCTTCAGGAATACGTTCTGAAGCACATCGTCGGCATCGTCATGATTCTGAACCATCCTACGCACCTGTCGGTAAAGAGGCTCGGAATAAAGGCGTATTACCTCCCCGAAAGCCTCGCGACACGTTTCGGGCCGCTGTAACTTGCCAATCAGTTCTTTATCTTCCATATGGAGGTAGTTAATCGATAGGGTGTTATTTTTTTTGACGGGTAAAATTAATACTTTTATTTTAAACGAGCCAACGACCGCCGGTTAAAGGTTGTAAAAATTTTAACTATTTTTTTTGCAATATCGCATATAGAATGACGATGATTTTGTAATTTTGCACTAAGGTTTTTCATATCATAAACCTATATTAAGGAAATGAACTACATGTTTGAACTCACTATAACTCCGGCACTGATCGCGCTGTATTCGGTAGCCTTTGTATGCGTAATATATCTTTTATTCGGAATGCGCCGGTACGCAGCCGGAATCGTAAGAAAAGCCGCGGCAGACACGGCCCGTAAACCCAAGTCAGATATGGTCATGCCGGGCGTATCGGTCATCGTATATTCCAACGACGACGCATGGAATCTCGAAACATATCTCCGTTCAATACTTTCCCAGAATTACAACGGACAGATGGAAGTTATCGTGGTAAACGACGGCGCGGCAACGGCAACCGAAGCCGTAGTGGGGCGTCTGGAAGAAGAATACGGCAATCTCTACATGACTTTCACTCCTACCGCATCGCGCAATCTGAGCCGTAAGAAACTCGCCATTACGCTCGGTATAAAAGCCGCCCGATATGAAACAGTGCTTCTTACCGAGGGTAACTGCCGCATTTCCTCCCCTGAATGGCTGGCATCAATGATGCGTCATTTCTCTAAAGGTAAAGAGGTAGTGATAGGTTACTCCCACATAGTAGCCGGTGAAGATGCTGAAGAATCTTTCGGCCAATGCATCAGGGAATTTGATTCGCTTTACACGGCCCTCAAATATCTTTCATGGGCCAACGCAGGGCGTCCATATCGCGGTAGTTCCTATAATCTGGCCTACCGACGCAGTTTGTTTTTCAAGAATAAAGGTTTCTCAAGATCGCTCAACCTCAAGTATGGCGACGACGACATATTCCTGAGTGAAATAGCCGATAGAGAAAATACAGCTGTGGAATTATCGGCGGAATCTATCGTTTCGGTTGTGGAAAGCAATCCTGCCAAAGCGCATGCCGAGGACAAACGCCAACATGATTTTACGAGAAAATATATCAGTCAGTCAGCTGATTTCTTTTATGGACTGTCGTTATGGTCATGGTGGATATTTATAGGTTGCCTTGTGGCAGGCGGCATTATCGGATATCCGGGATTAATTCCGGCAATAGTTTCTGGCGTACTGTTTTTAATTACCGTTATTCCGCTGATGGTTGCATTCAATAAGATGAGCCGTCGTCTGCGGGGAAGCAGAATGCTGTGGTCGGTTCCATTCCTTCTCCTGTTTGAACCGATATATAATATGTGGTATAAAGCCGGCAGCGGTCGTCACCGCAGCAAGAACCTTACATCCGGAATATGAAATGCTGCGTTGAAGTCAACGGACTCAAGATTCACGCTTTTCACGGAGTAATGCCTGAGGAACGTGTTACCGGCAATCTCTACACCGTGGATCTATCGGTGGAATATCCTTTTGAGGAAGCGATGATGTCCGACAATCTGAACGGTACCATAAATTATGCGAGTCTATGCGACATTATCCGACAGGAAATGACTGTGCCTTCGGATTTACTCGAGCATGTTGCGGGACGTATCATATCGTCACTCCGAAAAGAATTCCCGAAATGCCGGAGCGGAAAGATAAGAATTGCCAAGACTGTCCCGCCAATCGATGCGGTTTTGGACAGCTGTGCAGTAAGTGTTGAATGGTAAGAATAATAAGCAAACGAATATATTGATATGAAACATAAAGTAACTCCCATACTTCTGCTGACCGGTTACCTCGGCAGCGGTAAGACCACGCTGGTAAATCATATACTCACCAACGAACGAGGCATTAAGTTTGCCGTAATCGTCAACGACATAGGTGAGGTAAATATTGATGCCTCACTTATTCAGAAGGGTGGTATAGTCGACACCAAGGATGACAGCCTGATGGCTCTTACCAACGGATGCATATGCTGCACGCTCAAGATGGATCTGGTGAAGCAGATTGAAGATATCCTGAAGATGGATCGATTTGACTATATTGTGATAGAGGCAAGCGGTATATGTGAGCCGGCACCCATAGCACAGACTATCTGTTCGATACCCAATCTTGGAGAAGGATATAAGAAATACGGCCTTCCCGTGCTTGACTGCATAGTGACCGTAGTAGACGCTATGAGAATGCGCGACGAATTCAGTTCGGGAAAAGCGCTTACAGCAGATAATATCGATGATGAGGATATTGAAAATCTCCTTATACAGCAGATTGAGTTCTGCAACATTATCGTGCTTAACAAGGTCTCGGAGGTCACCGCTGCCGAAAAGCATGATTTAATCGAGGTGATACGCGCCCTACAGCCTCAGGCAAGAATTATCGAGACGGATTATGCAGCAGTGGCTCTTGAGGACATTATCAATACCAAGGCTTTTGATTTTGAGAAAGTTGCCACCTCCGCCACATGGGTAAGAGAGATCGAGGGTCTGGGACATGACGAAGATGAACATGAACACGCCCATGAGCACGAGCATGAACATCATCACGAGCATCATCATGACCATGACCATGATGATGACGATGAAGATCATAGCAATTGTGATCATGAGCACGGCGTAAGTCATCACCACCATCACCACCATCATCACGGCGAGGGGGAAGCTGAGGAATATGGAATAGGCACATTCGTGTATTTCCGTCGCAAGGCTTTTGACCTTAATAAATTTGATTATTTTGCAGCCTCTCAGTGGCCGGCAAATATAATCCGTTCAAAAGGAGTGTGCTATTTCAGCAGTAACCCCGACATGAGCTATCTCTTTGAGCAGGCCGGCCGCCAGAAGTCTCTGAAAGAAGCGGGTCTTTGGTTTGCCACCGCTCCCGAAGAAGAACTCATGGCTATGATTCAACAAGATCCCTCGATTATGAAAGACTGGGACGAGAAATATGGCGACCGAATGATAAAGATTGTTTTCATCGGCCGAAATCTTGACAAGGAGAAGATTACAGCCCAGCTCGATGCCTGTCTTGAATAATCGGTATGGGTGTAAGTTATCTTCAGGTAGAAAATCTTACGAAAAGCTATGGTGACCGTATGCTTTTCGACTCTATCACGTTCGGAGTTGAAGAAGGTGATAAAATAGGTATTGTAGCGAAAAACGGTACCGGTAAATCTACATTGCTGCGCATATTGTCGGGTACGGAAGCGCCCGACAGCGGTAATGTCGTGTTCCGTAACGACCTGCGCGTAGGTTTCCTCGAGCAGCTCCCGAATTTTGAACCGGGGCTGACCGTGAGTGAAGTGTGTTTCAATGCAGTCAAGGACAACCCGGCGCATCAGACCGAAGACCGGTGGACCCTTTCTGACCGTGTGACCACGATGTTGTCAAGTCTCGGCCTTCATAATCCCGATGAAAAAGTGGATCATCTGTCGGGTGGGCAACTCAAGAGGGTTGCATTGGCACGCGTGCTTCTCAGCGAACCGCAGCTGCTTATACTCGACGAGCCTACCAACCACCTTGATATTTCAACCGTGGAGTGGCTCGAAAACTTTCTGTCACGCTCGAGAGTCACACTTCTCATGGTGACTCACGACAGGTATTTTCTCGACAGAGTTTGTAACAAGATCATTGAAATCGATATGCAGAGCATATTTGCATATTCAGGAAATTACGATTATTACCTCAGGAAACGACAGGAAAGAATCGAGGCTCTTCAGGGAGAACTTGCCAAGGTGAAAAACACCTTACGGCGTGAGCAGGAATGGATGAGTCGCCAGCCTCAAGCGAGAGCTGGAAAGGCACGCTTCCGCATCAACGCTTACTACGATCTCAAGCAGCGTGCCTCGGTGAGATACGATGAAAAGACCATAGACCCCAACGAAGTCAAGTCATCCTACATAGGCTCCAAGATATTCGAAGCACGTAATATCTGCAAGCGGTTTGGCGAAAAGATTATTCTTGATGATTTCAATTATACTTTTGCCCGGTATGAAAAAGTGGGCATAATAGGGGAGAACGGTGTAGGAAAATCCACCTTTATCAAGATGCTTCAGGGTCTTGTGCAGCAGGATGCCGGGGAATGGAATATAGGTGAGACGGTAAGATTCGGCTACTATTCACAGGAAGGACTGAATCTTCCTGCCGGAAAGAAAGTCATAGATGCCATTACCGATATTACGGAAGACGTGGTGCTTGAGGATGGTGTGAGATTCACCCCCATGCAGTTTCTCAGCAGGTTTCTGTTCTCACCGGCCGACCAGCAGAAATATATCTCAACCCTCAGCGGCGGCGAAATGCGCCGCCTGCATCTGGCGGCAACTCTCATCACTCGCCCTAATTTCCTGATACTCGACGAGCCTACAAACGATCTCGATATAGTAACCCTTGCAATACTTGAGGATTATCTCAACAATTTCAAGGGATGTGCCATTGTGATTTCACATGACCGCTTTTTCCTCGACTCGATTGTCGACCATCTGTTTGTGATGGAGGGCAACGGAGTCATCAAGGATTTCCCGGGCAATTACACGGAATACCGTGAATATATCAAGGAGCTGCGCAAGGCCGAAACCCAACAGACGAAATCGGAAAAACCTGTCGCGACTCAACAGAAACAGCGCAAGGAAAAACTTTCATTTAAGGAAATTAAAGAACTTGAGCGCCTTACTGCCGAAATAGATGAACTGACCGCTGAAAAAAAGAATCTCGATGAAATCTTTGCCAGCGGAGAAACTATTGACAATGTAACCGAAGTGGCCCGGAGATATGAAGAAATCAAGGAAATTCTTGATGAGAAAGAGATGAGATGGCTCGAACTCTCCGAAAAACAATGACAACGTTATTAAGATGGAAGAACTGCTAAAATATTTTCCCGACCTTACCGAGCGGCAGCAGATACAGTTTGCCGCCATAGGACAGCTCTATACGGAGTGGAACGAAAAAATCAATGTGATTTCTCGCAAGGATATTCAGAATCTGTATCTTCACCATATAATTCATTCTCTTGCGATAGCCAAATTCATGACTCCGGTTGCCGGTACTACATTCATGGATCTTGGTACCGGCGGAGGTTTCCCGGGTATTCCGCTCGCTATCATTTGGCCTGAATGTACATTCCATCTCATCGACCGAATAGGCAAGAAGGTAAATGTAGCTCGTAGTATCGCCGGGGAAATCGGTCTGACAAACGTAACCTTCCAGCATGGAGACTCGGGGGAGTGCCATGAAAGATTCGACTATGTGGTGTCGCGTGCCGTGATGCAGCTTGATCAACTGGTAAAGCTATCGGTTAAAAATATTTCCAAAACTTCAAGAAACACTTTTCCCAACGGACTTGTTAGTCTTAAACGCTGGGATCTCCGCACTGAACT
>JAIDUB010000087.1 GCA_029060405.1 Duncaniella sp.
AGACTCGAGCACCATAAAATCAGTGCTCGAGCCTTGATTTTTTGCCATCTTCAAGTTTTATCGGACAGCAATAATTTCAAAATGAGTATCGGCGTCCGTAGGCCGCCGAGTTTTTCGTAACCCGGGTCGCCGCAGCTATGCGGAGGCGCCCCGGGTAAATGAAAATGATCCAATAGGCGCCCGATAGGCCGCCGAATGTAATGCAAATCAATAAGTTATTCAATCGGCGGCCTTGCGGACGCCTATACTTAAGTATCAGATAACCGGCGACGCCTTCGCTGAGCTACGGCGGCGCCGGTTACGAATAATTCAGCGCCCACGGGCGCTATTTGATTTTTGGCACAGCCTCATTTTTTTGTATCAGTAACTAATGCCCGATCATACCCAAAAAGACAGTTATGAGTTTATAATTGACTATTGCAGGACCATGATGAACAGTTATGAGTGATCATAAAAGGAAAGATATCTTGTGATATTAAAGATTTTTCCATATAATTCTTCAACCCTAAGAAAAATTTCATGACTTGGTGAACCATTTTAACTCCGCTGATGTTATTAAGTCATAACAACAGGAAGAAACTCTAATAACAACTGATTATGTCAACCTCGATTATAGCCTCAGCAATCATGTGGGTAGCCATCGCAGCAACAGTAGCAGCAATTACCCTTATAGGAGCATCTATCTCTCATGTGCGTTCACTCCTCGCGCTCCGCAAGCAGGCCGCTATAGCAGCCGTGGGTCACCCGGCGGCTGTAAACCATTCGAGATAATCATCAATTCTATTTTTACATACTGAACTACTGCCCGGACCGACGAGTTGTCGGCCCGGGTATCATTTTTTTCATACCGGCGTATTTCAGTCCTTTTGAGTCTTTCCGCCGCGGAAGTAACTGCGTATGGCCGAGAGTTGCCTTGCGAAACCCGACGAATTGATGGTGTCGAGCAGCGCATCGCGGAGCTTGGAGGTGCGGGTGGTGTCGTTGAGGCGGGCGGGATCATCGTATTCCTCGCTGACGTAGGTGCGCGCCTCGCGCTCGCCCTTGAGCACCGCCAGCGCATTCTCAGCCAGCGCCCGCAGCTCGTTTTCACCGGGATATACATATATGGGGGCTATGAAATCCACATGCCCGGCAATGAAATCGGTCACTCGCTTGCTATGGGCAATTCCGCCGGTGAGCAATATGGCATCCACGTCGCCCTTGAGCGCCACGGCCATCGCGCCTATTTCCTTGGCTATCGAGTAGCACATGCCACGGAGCACAAGCATGGCATGAAGGTCGCGGTCGAGGATACGGTCGAGAACTTCGGGCACTGAAGTTGTGCCAAGATGAGCCATAAGGCCGCCGGCTCCGTGCACCATCTTTATCAGTTCGGCCTCGGTGTATTTGCCCGAGAAGCACAGCTTGATAAGCGGCCCGGGAGGAAGCGAACCGGAGCGCTCGGGCGAGATGGGGCCGCACCCGTCGAGAGCGTTGGTGGTATCGATCACGCGGCCGCGACGATGGGCGCTGACGGTGCAGCCGCCCCCCATATGGCATACTATAAGATTGATATCCTCATACTTGCGATTTGATTCCTTGGCATAGAGCCGGGCCACCGCTTTCTGATTCAGGGCATGAAACACCGAGGTGCGCGGAAGTTCAGGCACTCCGCTTATGCGGGCATAGGGCATCATCTCGTCCACCACAACCGGATCGGCTATATAAGCCTTCACGCCTATCTCGTCGGCGATGTCGCGGGCTATGAGGCCGCCCAGATTGGAGGCATGTTGCATGCGGGCGTGGCGCAGATCGTGCACGAGATCGTCATTGACCTCATACACACCGCTCTCCACCGGGTTGATTATGCCGCCGCGGCCTATCACGGCCGAGAGCGAACGGATGTCGATACCGTTGTCGCTCAGGGCTTTCTCGATAAGTCCCTTGCGCCAGTCAAACTGGTCAACGACCTGCTCGAATCGTGCAATATCCTCGGCCGAGTGGGGTATGGAGAGTGACAGTGTGGGCTCCTCGTCGGTATATACGGCGATTTTTGTGGATGTAGAGCCGGGATTGATAGCTAATATCTTGTAGGACATGATGTTACTTTTTAGATAGCAGACAGGCGAGGGCTATGGAATAGAGCTTGGTAAGCGGAGTGTCGCCGCGAGAGGTCAATACGCAGGGCACCTTTGTGCCCACCACGATGGCGGCGATTTCGGCACCGGCCATGTGAGTTGCGGCCTTGAAAAACACGTTGCCCGACTCGATGTTGGGAAACAGCAGGCAGTCAGCTTCGCCGGCCACCGACGAGCCCTGCACTTTTTTCTCAACCGCTACTTCAGGATAAAGAGCCACGTCGAGCGACAGAGGACCGTCGACGGTCACATTGCCGAGTTGCCCGCGGTCGGCCATCTTGGCGAGCACAGCAGCTTCGGTCGACGAAATCACAGAGGGAAGCACCTGCTCCGAGGGTGCGATACACGCTACCTTAGGCTTCTCGACACCAAGCGATGCCGCCGTCCGGGCAAGATATTTTATCAGGATGGTTTTCTGCTTGAAATCGGGCAGGGGTATCACGGCCACGTCGGCGATACACAGCAGCTTGCCTCGTCCCGGAAGTTCCACCACCGATACATGGCTGAGAGTGCCCTTGGGTGGAAACAATCCGGCCTCCTTGTTGAGGATGCCGCGCATATACTTATCGGTCGACACGAGACCTTTCATGAGCACGTCGGCCTCGCCCGACGCCACCATAGCCACGGCTTTCTCCACGCAGCGCACGTCGCTTTTTTCATCGACTACAGTGAAAATATCGGGATCGATACCTTCGGCACGGCAAGTGGCCAGAATCGTATCCCGGTCGCCGAATACCACAGGCTCTACGAGCCCCTCGGTATAAGCGTCACTTACGGCACGGAGAGTGTGGCTGTCGTTGCCGTAAGCTACGGCAAGACGGCGGCGACCGAGGCGACGGGCCTCGTCGACAATTTCACGGAGTTTTGTAATCATGGCTATAGATAGGTTGATCGATTTTGCAAAGATAATCACTGCGCGTGTAATTTGCAAGTGTTTTTTTGTTTAGGTTTTAGGGATTAGGGAGTAGGGATTAGGGATTAGGTTTTAGGGATTAGGTTTTAGGTGTTAGGG
>JAIDUB010000088.1 GCA_029060405.1 Duncaniella sp.
TAGGTCAGAGTTTTGTCAATCAGGTGACCATTCACATTGACGGTTATCGTCACAGTGATAAGGGGCTGATTATTCATCGCCCGGGGTACGAGGAGGGCAGTATTTACAGAGTCGGGAGTGATAAGGCCGATATTATCCGCAGTCAAAGCTGTTTCAGAAAAATCGGCGGTGGTAAAGCCGCTGTAGTACACCCGTGCTGTAGCAAACTCTTCTTCCGAGATGCCGTCGCCACGCACAAGCACAGTCGACACCTTAGCCATCTGGTGCTTGAAGGTAAGGTTTACGGTTTCTTTGTAGTGTATGCTGTCGGATTCAGCCCTCATGAAATCAATGTGGTGGTATCCACTGGACTGATCTTTTAACGAAAAGGATTTTACATCGTTCATGTCCACATAGGGGTACCATGCCTTGACGATGTCTTTGGGGCGGGGCCAGCTGAGAGGGGTTGGCTCGTCCATGACCGTGCCGTCGGCATTGAGCACATAATTACCGATTCGGTCAAACCTTCCGATCACACCGATACGTACAGCTATACTGTCGCCGTCGACCCAGCTGCAGGACTCATCGGCGCGCGACTTCATTCCGTCGACCGACGCTGTGAGCCTGAGCGGGTAATCGCCTGACAGCATATCGTCAGGCCCGATACCGTATTCATCCTCCGAGCAAGAGGAAGCGCCGGCACAGAGCGACAGCGCCATCACGGCGCGCGTCATATATTTAACGAATGTGTTCATAGCTGACAATTATCAATTGTTTTGTTTCGGAGTATTTTCGTCTTCCTCAAACTCTTTAAAGGCGCCGTCGATTGTGGACGTGAGCTTGACGTCGCGTTCCACTATCCATGGCTCGATTGACATATCGCCTACTATCAGACCCACCTTGGAAACTCGGATAGTGTACTTATAACTACACCCCGGCTTGAGCTCGCCGTCACCGAAAGTGAGTGTGCAGGTATAGGTCTGCAGCTGTGTCTCGTTATCGAGTTCGTTAAGATATAGGCGGAGAAGCACCTTGTCGTTGCCCGGTTTCTGAGGGAACATTATGACCGGATCGAGAAACTCATCGTGCTGAATATTATTGTAGAAGGGAGTGGTGCCATCTTTGAAAGTATCAATCTTGATACTGTCATTGACATCAGGATCATTGATAGCGCACACACCTGTGTAGGTGTTGAAAGTCCCTTCAAAACCAAGACCTAATATTTCGTAGGCGGTTATATTCTTCACCAATACTTCTTGCTTGGGGTCACCGACGGAAGTATTGAGGAACTTGAAAGTCAGCTGTGACATCCGGTGGGTGAAGGTGAAGTTGACGTTGGGATTTCTTGCAGTGAAGCCGTTCTCGCTGTCCCAGAGGAAGTCGATGCGGCGCTGCTCGTTCGCCATCTGATTTGCAGGACGGGTGTTGGCCACGATAATACCTTCGTCGTCAGGGCCGTCGGCTTCTCCAGCCTTTCCAAAAGGATAGTATGCATAGAGCGTCATAGGCTTGTAAAAGTACAGCGAATCGCCAGTAAAGGTGCCGTCGCCCTTCTGTGTGGTATATTCAACATTGAAGTAAGGGCCGATGACTCTGTTTTCACCCTCCCTACCTACGATGGAGTGGATTCCGATAACGTCGCCGGGAGCCCATGACGTGTTGATGGCACGCGACAGGTTGCTGTCGTCGATTTTAGCGGTGATTTTTGCTGCCTGATAAGAGGACTGCGGATTATCATCGTTATTGTCGCAAGCGGCCAGTAAGAGCGAAGCAGCTGCGAGGAGATATATCTTCTTCATATTATGATTATTGCTCGGTATCTGGATTAAAATTTAAATTCCCGATTATTCGGACTGTCCATCGGAGGAAAGACGAGTCTCAGTCCAGTCGGTGATAGCGTATTGCTCAACACTAAGAGCGGTTTTCTTCACGACTATGGTGTAGACATAGTGGTTGCCCGACACGAGGCGGTTGTCGGGGAAGTTGAGCTCACAGCTGTATTCCTGCTCCTCGGTGTCGGTGATTCTCATAGTCACTTTCCCGACCGTCTGGGGGAAGAGGATGAGATGAGGAAGCTCGGCATTTTCAACTACGGTGGGCTTCATTTCAATAGGTGCGGCCGAAGCATTTTTTGCTGCGCACTCGCCGGTGACGGGATTGAAAGTGCCTTCGAGCACGAGTCCATCGATGCGGCATGAGTTAATTTTGCTCACGTCGGTACCGCCGTTACCGTTACGGAAAATCAGCGACAGCTTGCACATCTGATGTTTAAATGCGAAGTTGATATTGGGAGCGGCGCCCGACACGTTGTCAACGCGGGCATATAGAAAGTCAAAATCGGGCTGCTCGTCCACAGTCTGGCGCTCGAGTTCCGTGGAAGTTTCTACAATGGCAGGAACGGAACCTTCATCCCCGGAATAAGGATAGTAGGCCGATACTGACATCTGATCCTGCTTGTTCCTGAAATACATGGGCACACCGCTGAACACTCCGTCGCCTGACTCGGTGGTGTGTTTCCTGTTGATATACAGGTCACCCAGAGTGATTCCGATTTCGTCGCCATCGGCCCATTTTTCTTCGCTGGCACGAGACAGGGCGCTCCGTCCTATCGTGGCGGTGATCCGGGCAGCTACGGGTTCGTCAGCATAGTTGTCGACGACGTCGTCATTGTTGCAGGCTGCCAGATTGATTGCGGCGGCAGCGAGAATTATATATTTTTTCATGCGCATTGCGTTTTTACCGGTTTATGCTTGGAAATAAAGCGTTGGATATATATTGTGGCCTCGGTCAGTCAACTGTTATTTCAGCCCCTGTAACTCTGTTCCACGGGTTGATCTCACAATTTTCCCACTTCAGTCCTGTTCTGTCAATTATAAATTTATAGGTGTAGCTTCTACCCGATTCCCATTTCTGGTTGTTCAATGGGATAGAGACCTGCTTCATGAGATCTTCACCGTTTACCGTATAATAAAAAGTGATTTTAGCCTCGGAATCAGCCTCGAAATTAAGGGGAAGCATTAAAATCGAGCCATTGTCGGCAAAGAGGTTTACGTTTATAGCGTTGTTTTCCACCTTTACGGGTGTAGTAAAGGGCAAGGTAATGGTGCCTCGCTGTTGCGAGGTGATGTCAAGCACCATATCGTCAGTCTGATTATTGGACTGCATTGTCGCAGGCAATATATCAATCAGTGCTTTGGTAGAGACACCGGAAAATTCCAGTTTATGAAACAGTATGTAGTCATCGCTGCCCAGATGATTGTCGGTAAAAGCCGGCGTGAAATTTATCTGAGACAGTATATGAGTGAACTTAAGATTGATCTTCGTATCTAAAGGTGATGTGGTAACGTCAATTTTCTTAAAAAATCTTCTGTGCGTGGCGACCATGATGTCGTCGATGTCGCTGTTGCTTGATAAGTTGCCGCCGGTAGCTGGGATTGAGTATTCGTAAGTGAGCCGCGAATTCAAGTATCGTGTATTACTGCCGGCATTCAATATTGATTCCGGTGTAATTGCGACGAATGAATGTTCACGATCAGGTACCCAGTATTGAGTGTCCTCATAGCTCCAGATGTCGTTTTTATATTCTACTATAGTTTTATCAAACAGGACTATAGGAGCCTGAGCATTCTCGGTCTGGTACTTTATATCGCCGTATACGGCAAATCTGTCGAAAGCGGGAGTTTCGGAAGCGCGTGTGGGCTCGTAAGTAGTGAACGACAATTCTGCGCCCGGTCCCATATCTTCAGTGCCGGGTACGTCGGAATTGCACGACGCCAGCATGCAGGCCATGGAAACAGGTATAGAATATAAATATTTCAGTTTCGGATACATCGGCAAAAAGTAATGTTCTGTTGGTTTATTTCGTGTCTTCTTACTCACAGGACCTCATAGGACCATATCATGCATCTTAGCGGCATGACAAGGATATATGATATCGACCATTAAATAGAATAAGTGCATCAAGTCGTCCGCCTCTTGTCGTGACTTGGACGACTTGAGCACTAAATATCTAAAATGATGATCTTAATCTTCCGATAAACCGACGATTAGTTAGCTGAGAATGTAATGTCGGTAGCGGTGCTTGTACCTATGGTCCAGCCGTTCATATCCTGAGCCACTTCAAATACGATGGGCTGCAGATTAGCGACGGTACCTGTAAGAGTTACGTTGTAGGTATAGTAATATCCCTGCTGCCATTTGGGTGACCAGTGGCCCTCCATGTTACGTGACAAGACGAGATCATCCTTTGTGCGACCTGCACCCTTATATAACTCAATGGTAAATGTCAGCTGGACATCAGAGAACTGATATGTATAGGGAATGACATAGTAATATTTTGTCTTGGGCTTTTGATCCTGCGTCTGGGCTGAATTGGCAACTCCAAAACCGTCGGTTGTCGGGAACTCCATCTGCATAGACGTGTTGTCTTCCTGACGTCTTACGTCGCTCCATCCGGAAGTTTTGATAAAATTACCCATGTTTCGGAAATTGGTAATTTTCACGTCCTTGATCACGACATCATAATCCTTAGAAAATTCGCTTGTGAATTGTGCATCAATTTTTGTAAGGACGTGTTCGAATGTAAACGAGACATTCGGATTGGGGTTAGGATTTGTATCTGTTTTCGGCAAAGCTTTTATCTCTTTTGCCTGAGCATAGATAAGGTCATGGTTGTGTGACGCGTCACATCGGTAATTTGATATGTGGAGCTGACGGTCAGCGCCGGTGGTATTAAGTTCGAGACCAACAGTTCCGTACTTGTTGTCCAAGGCAACATCGGCGCAGCTGTAGGCAAAGAAGCTGTAGGTTGCGTCGGGAACCCAGAAACGGGTACCGCTATAAGTCCATGCCGAGCCCTGCTTGGTCACAGCGTCACCACCGAACACCTGGATAGGATTGGCAACTTGGTTCTCTTTAGTATAGAAACCATACACAAGGAACTTGTCGAGATTCTCAACCGTCAGGTCTCCATTCTGGGCATCGGCGCGGCTCTGCTTACGCACGGTATTTTCAAAACCGATTGCGTTGCTCTGATTGCTTACGTCAACAATTTCTTCGGAAGTACAGGCTGAGAGTGCTGCGGCACCCAAAGCGAGATAAAAGAGTCGTTTCTTCATTTTTAGATTATTTTTAAGTAATTTATTTCTATATTTAATTTTCTTACGGATTATGGCTCAACTTCAATCGGCAGGTCGATGACATCATGCTCGGGCCAGTCGGTGACATCGACATTGAATCCGGAATCCGACTCTCCGATCTGGTCTTCGATACGCACGCCTGAAACAGTGATTACTCCTCCACGCGGTTGTTTTTTCATCTGATCGGCGATATCGTAGTTGAATTCTACCGACTTGCCGTTTTTGAGAAGAATCTCAAGGTTGAGCGAATAAGGACGGTCGTTATTATCTGACTCGGCGCGGCCGTAATATTCATCGGGGAAGCCGGGGGTGCCGAATGAACGCACATGGGCTTCGCAGCCGTAAGACTTTATTTCGCAGTCATATAGGATGATAGATGAGTTATCGGATGTCCTGCCGTCGCGCAGATACACTGACTCAGCCATGCCGCCGAGAGCTCCGCGTGCAAGCGCTATGTGCTCCAATCCGTAGTCGAATTCGTACCGGATCACATAGGTGTAGACGAGCGGTTGCATCTTGATATCAAGCGAGAGATGGTCGTGGAAACCGAATGAAGGTGCGTTCTCTACATAAGCGGCGTAAAGTACGTCGGGAGGATTGGTGGAACGGGCGTCGGGATGATGCTCATTGATATATGACATTCCTGATCGGGAACGTGATGTAGCACTTGCTCGCGCATCGGTCAACGACACCATATCCGACAGCATGATGTATTCCGTGTCTCCGTTATAAAGCAGATAGGATTGACCCTCTCCAACACTTACGTTGATTTTTCCTCCATCGGTGCCGAGATATGTTTCATTTGATGTGCCGTCGGTCTTGTTAATTACCATATTGACCCACTCGGGACGACCGGGACGCATATCATCATACTCGAAGCCGTGACGTGCGGCATCCCAGTTGGCCGAATGATTCATGCCATAGTCGCGCTCCCATTCATGCTCCCATGCAAGGCCGAGAGTAAGCGTAGGGTAATGGTCGTAGCACAACTCGGTACGCTGGCACGCTGTGACGAGCACCAACCCGAAGAGCACTGCGGCAATTATATTGGATCTGTTATTAATCTTCATTTTACCGATTTAATTTTTTTACCTTGTATTCGCCACACCAGCGACAATTTCAGTCGGAGGGGACCTACGTAATCGATATTCTTCGTATACTGATAAAGGAAATGCCCGTCGGCCGGAGTGTATACCTTGTCGCGAAGACGCATATACCCTACTCCGATTCCCGCATCAAGCGAAAAATGCTTTCCGATAGGCCACATATAACCTACCGATAATCCGGCCATGCCTCCTTCGCCTTCATGACCTTTAGTGCTGTTGGAGAGGTCATACATCCCCACTCCACCGAAAACACCTACATACATGCCGTGCCAACGCGCGCGATCAATTACCCAGTAACGGAACTCGGGTATGAGAGTTGCAACGCGGTACACCTTGCGTGGCGAGCTTTTGGAATACCATGCTCCCTGAGCTTCAAGCGCAACTGACCAGCGGTCAACAAACATCCATTCCAACTCAATATTAGGCATCAGTATCGCGTAATCGAGAAGGTTGGTTTTAAGCGCGAAACGACTATCCTTTCTTATATATGTGATATTCTCGACCGGTTCTGCCATGGGTGT
Organism: Duncaniella sp.; assembly: GCA_029060405.1. Taxonomy (GTDB): domain Bacteria; phylum Bacteroidota; class Bacteroidia; order Bacteroidales; family Muribaculaceae; genus Duncaniella. The sequence continues at coordinate 6,745 of JAIDUB010000088.1, forward strand.
GACAGCTTCAGGTTGTTCCGGCACTGAGACTTCAGAGTGCGAATCCGCATCGCTATCCTCCTGCTTGACTTCTTCGGGCTCTTTGGCAGGGGGGAAAACTTCATCGACAGCTTCAGCAGGGGCTGCCGGCACAATGCTGTCCTTGGGTACAAAAAACCTCACAGTCACAAAGTCGCCCTCACCCACATGGTTACGGGTAATAAAGCAATTTTCAGTCAACCCTCTGAGAGTGATGAGTTCTGACTTAACTCGTAAGGAGCGGGTCCTTGCAATTCTTAAATTCTTGGCGTCACTAACTTTTGCGTTGCTATATCCGTTGACATACAGCATGATCTTGTGATCCTTTATCAAATTCTTGTATCGGTCCACGCATTCAAACAATCTCGCCAACTCGGCGCCGTTGTTCAATCCCGGGGCGTAAAACTCATTCTTACCCGGAAAGAAACGGAACGTAAACACGCTGTCTGACTCTTCCTGCGCTGACACCGGAGACGCAAGAATCAGCAGCATGAACAAAACTGTCAGTTGCCGTAGTGTATTGGGAATATTCATAGCAAAACTTTTTTCAATGGCGATCACCTGCCATACCGGCAACCGCACTATGGGCAAAGAAATCGTCACGATCATTACACCCGCACATATCCGCCCGGCAACAGCCGCCCACCTTTCGAGCGCACTCCGCCAGCCGGCTCTTATTAAGTATAAATGTGTATCTCGTCATTTCTTTTTCCATGTGATTTATTACTCAAGCTCATGCCTCATCGCTTTGGCAATCTACTCATTAATTTCTGCGCACGCACGGAAGTAAGACTCTTCTCACACCACCATGCCTTACACTGTATTCTACAAAATAATTCTTATGTTGGGTACAGAAGTTTAGGTATACTATATACAAAATTACTTTTTATATGCAAAGTTACCAATTTTTAGCGAATTACACAAGAGGTAAATTGTTAAAAGCACAAAATTTCCACGAAAAGCTGTAAAAAAACACATAAACAAACCATTCACAGGCCAATTCTACTCCTTTTCACACAAAATTGAGCCTGAACAATAAAGCATCGCCAGCTGAAGCCCATCGACCCACCCTACTATACGCCGATATAAAAAAGCCTGATAATCGACATACTCATAATTGATTATCAGACTTTAATCAGCGGAGTGAGGGGGATTCGAACCCCCGATACGCTTTTGGCGTATACACGCTTTCCAGGCGTGCCTCTTCAGCCACTCGAGCATCACTCCTTTCGGTGGTGCAAAATTATGAATATTTTTTTTACTGAGCAAATGCTATGGGAATTTTTTTGAGAATTTATAACCTTGTGGATTTTTTGCCCGTCGGCCGAAGGGATTATTTGCTCGTTACGCGATTTTTTTCTATTTTTGCCTAACATTTGCTTATACAATGAATACAAAAAGCCTTGTTTCGATCTCCGACATCGGTCGTGAGGAAATACTCAGCTTGCTCGACAAAGCGCGTAAGTTTGAGGAGAATCCTAATCGCAGGCTGCTTGAGGGCCGCGTAGTTGCAACCTTATTTTTTGAGCCGTCGACCCGCACGAGGCTTAGCTTCGAGACGGCGGTTAACCGTCTGGGCGGAAGGGTAATCGGTTTTTCCGATGCCGCTACTTCCAGTTCATCGAAAGGCGAGACACTTAAAGATACTATAAAGATGGTGAGCAATTATGCCGACCTCATAGTGATGCGTCACTATCTCGAGGGGGCCGCCCGTTACGCGTCGGAAGTTTCGTCAGTGCCCATCATCAATGCCGGCGACGGTGCCAACCAGCATCCTACCCAGACGATGCTTGACCTTTATTCCATATACAAGACTCAGGGCACGCTCGAGAATCTCACTATAACAATGGTGGGCGACCTCAAGTATGGCCGCACGGTGCACTCTCTGCTGATGGCAATGAGATATTTCAACCCTACGTTCCGCTTCGTGGCGTGCGACGAGCTCCAGATGCCTCAGGAATATAAGGATTTCTGCACTCAGAACGGTATAAAATTCACCGAGCATAAGGATTTCTCGCCCGAAGTTATCAACTCGAGCGACATTATATATATGACCCGCGTGCAGCGCGAGCGCTTCACCGACATCATGGAATATGAGAAAGTGAAGGATCTGTACACGCTCAACAATGCCATGCTCGAAGGCTCGCGCGATAATCTGCGAATACTGCATCCCCTGCCCCGCGTAAATGAAATAAATCAGGATGTCGACGATAATCCCAAGGCTTACTATTTCGATCAGGCGCGCAACGGACTTTATGCCCGTCAGGCTATCATTTGCACATTATTAAATATTCCGGTGGACTGATGCCGCCGACAAAATATTTCAACGTCATGAAGAATCACCCTTCAAAAGAATTAGCCGTGGCAGCGCTGCGCAACGGTACGGTTATCGATCATATCGCTTCGGAGTCACTCTTCAAGGCCGTCAAGATACTCGGCCTTGACAAATTAACCTCGGCCGTGACCATCGGTTACAATCTCGACAGTGCCAAACTCGGCAGAAAGGGCATCATCAAGGTTGCCGACGTGGAGTTTCCCGAAGAGCTATTAAACCGTATCGCCATAATAGCCCCGAATGCAGTGGTCAATATCATACGTGACTACGAGGTGGTAGAGAAGCGCAACGTGGTGCTTCCTGAAACCATAAAGGGACTGGTGAAGTGCTCCAACCCCAAGTGCATCACCAACAACGAGCCGATGTCGACGATCTTTACCGTCGACAGCAACAGCGATGAGCTTACTTGCCATTACTGCGGCCGCTCAATCCATCGCGAAGACGCCACGATACTCTGAGCCGCCCTATGAAGCAGTCGTGGAAACCGGGAACGATGATCTATCCGCTGCCTGCCGTGCTGGTAAGCTGCGGCGACGGCACACGCGACAATTTCTTCACCGTGGCGTGGACAGGTACCATCTGCACCAATCCTCCCATGTGTTACATCTCGGTAAGACCGGAGAGATATTCCCATGAACTCATATCGGCCTCGATGGAGTTCACTATCAATCTTACCACCCGTGATATGGCGCGCGCCACTGACTGGGCCGGAGTGAGGTCAGGACGCGACTTCGACAAATGGAAAGAGACCGGGCTTACCCGACAGAAAGGCGAAATGGTATCATGCCCCGCCATTACTGAGTCTCCTTTAAATATCGAGTGCCGTGTAAAGTCGGTAATGAGGCTGGGCAGCCATGATATGTTCATTGCCGACGTATTAAACGTGATGGCCGATGAAAGCCTCATTGACCCCGCCACGGGAGCATTTGACCTCGGCAGCGCCGGATTGCTCAATTATTCCCACGGGCATTATTACGGTCAGGGTGACGAATTGGGTCGCTTCGGATGGTCGGTTAAAAAGAAATAACAATTATAACATATTTAATTATGGAAAAAGATAAAGTGATTTTCGACATTATCGAGCGCGAACACCGCCGTCAGAAGAAAGGTATCGAACTGATAGCGTCGGAAAATTTCGTCAGCGATGACGTGATGAAGGCCATGGGTTCATGCCTGACCAACAAATATGCCGAAGGTTATCCCGGCCACCGCTATTACGGCGGTTGTGAGGTTGTCGATGAGGCAGAGCGTGTGGCGATCGAACGCCTCTGCAAACTTTTCGGAGCCGAGTATGCCAACGTACAGCCCCACTCGGGAGCGCAGGCCAACATGGCCGTATTTATGGCATGCCTCAAGCCCGGCGACAAATTCATGGGTCTTAATCTTGCTCACGGCGGTCACCTTTCCCACGGAAGCCCTGTAAACTTCTCGGGTCTCGTGTTCAACGCCCTTGACTATAACGTCGATGCCGAGACAGGCCGCGTTGATTATGACCAGATGGAAGAAGTAGCCTTGCGTGAGCGCCCGAAACTGATCATAGGTGGTGCAAGCGCATATTCACGCGAATGGGACTACGCACGCATGCGCAAGATAGCCGACGAGATCGGTGCGATATTCATGGTCGACATTGCTCACCCCGCCGGTCTTATCGCCGCCGGACTCCTTGAAAACCCTCTTCCCTACGCTCATATCGTCACCTCCACCACCCACAAGACTCTCCGCGGTCCACGTGGCGGTGTGATAATGATGGGCAAGGATTTCGAAAATCCTTGGGGCAAGACCACACCCAAAGGCGTCACCCGCATGATGTCGTCACTCCTCGACTCGGCAGTATTCCCCGGAGTTCAGGGTGGACCGCTCGAACATGTTATCGCAGCCAAGGCCGTGGCTTTCGGCGAAGCTCTTCAGCCCTCGTTCCGCGAATATCAGCTTCAGGTAAAGAAAAACGCCGCTGCGCTTGCCAAAGCACTTATGGATAAAGGTTACAAGATAGTATCGGACGGTACCGACAATCACTGCATACTCGTTGATCTCCGCACCAAGTTCCCCGAGCTAACCGGCAAGGTTGCGGAAAAAGCGCTTGTTCAGGCCGACATTACCGCCAACAAGAATATGGTACCTTTCGACAGCCGCTCACCATTCCAGACATCGGGTATACGTCTGGGCACTCCCGCCATCACCACCCGCGGCGCCGACGAAAGCCTGATGCTCGAAATCGCCGAAATGATCGACACCGTCCTCTCTGCACCTGAAGATGAGAAAGTCATCACGGCAGTAAGAGCCAAAGTCAACGAGACCATGGAAAAATACCCCATGTTCGCCTATTGAGTAATTTACCCCTTTTAAGCATAAGGGTCGACCTCTCGGGAAGTCGACCCTTTTTTGCTTATACAGTATCAGTCTATCGCTTCAGCCATGAGTTGCGCTCGATGGCGGGAAAGCGCTCGATGGCATATCGGAGGGTGGTGCGCGGCAGTCTTTTCAGCCGGGATTCAAGATAGCCTATGAGTGCGTCGCGGTCTCTCTTTCCCACTTCACGCATCATCCAGCCCATTGCTTTATGGATAAGGTCATGCTTGTGCCCCAGCAGCATATCACATATATCAAACGTGGGCTTCCATAGCCCCTTGCGGATGAAATAGAACGTGGTGACTACCGCTATCCGCTGCTCCCAGAGATTATCGCTCATCGCAAGGGCCGACAAGATCTCATAATTTCCCGACAGGTAAATGTACGGACCGAGAACGAACTCACACGAGAGGTCGACCAGATCCCAGTTGTTGGCTCGCCGCGCATGGTCGAGATAAAACCGCGCTATATCTTCCCTGCGCTGTGACTTTGCCTTTACCGCCTCATCATTATCCCTTTTGTGTGGAAGCGCCGCATTCATCTCCTCGACAAGTAGCAGCAGGGCTGCAAGGCGTATCTCATGCCATTTAGAATCCAGCAACCGGGATATATCATCGAAGGGCACTGACAGACGCGCCTGCTTAACTATAGCACGGGTTTCAGGCACTTTGAGACCCAGAAACTCATCGCCTTCACCATACTCCCCCGGGGAGGTACGGAAAAAGCGCATAAGAATCTCCCGCTGCTTGTCGTTGCGGCGGGAGATAATCATTTGTTCAATTTCCTTGCTATTCATCGCCGAGCATTCTCGCAACCTGCATTGTATCCATCAGCACCTGACGGGGCTTGCCACCTTGAGCGGGGCCGACAATTCCTGCAGCCTCAAGCTGATCCATAATCTTGCCGGCACGGTTATAGCCTATCGAATACCGGCGCTGAAGCGATGATGTTGAGGCGGTATCGGTCTGCACCACATAGCGGGCGGCGTCGCCGAACAGCGGATCACGATCCGACGGATTTCCCGTCAGGCCGCCTACTCCGTCGGTCTCGGGAACGTACTCAGGAAGCGGATAGGTCTCCATGCCCACCTGTCGGCTTATGGCATCACATATGGCCTCCACTTCGGGAGTATCGATAAACGCGCACTGCACGCGCTCGATCTTGCCGTTGTTGGAGAAAAGCATATCGCCTCGACCTATCAGCTGATTGGCGCCGGGACGGTCGAGAATCGTACGGGAATCGACCATCTGGAATACGCGGAATGCGATTCGGCCGGGAAAGTTGGCCTTGATCACACCGGTAATAACATTAGTCGACGGGCGCTGCGTGGCAAGTATCATATGTATACCTACGGCGCGTGCTTTCTGGGCGATTCGGGCTATAGGTGTTTCCACTTCCTTTCCGGCCGTCATGATAAGGTCGGCAAACTCATCGACTATCACCACGATGTAAGGAAGATACCTGTGACCTTCATCATGCTTCGCCATAAGATTGCCGCGCTGTATACGCTCGTTGTATTCCTTGATATTGCGGCACGATGCCATCTTGAGAAGAGCATAGCGGTTATCCATCTCTATACAGAGCGAATTGAGTGTAGCCACCACCTTTGACGGATCTGTTATGATGGCATCCTCCTCATCGGGTAGCTTTGCCAGATAATGCCGTTCAAGGCTTGCATAAAGGCTGAACTCCACCATTTTCGGGTCGATCAGCACGAATTTCAGTTCGGCAGGATGCTTCTTATAAAGGAGCGACGCGATAATTGTATTCAGTCCTACCGACTTACCCATACCCGTGGCACCGGCCACGAGAAGGTGGGGCATCTTTGCAAGATCGGCCATAAACACATCATTGGAAATGGTGCATCCGAGAGCCATCGGCAGTTCCATGGTGCTTTCCTGAAATTTGCGCGACGAGAGAATCGAACGTATCGATACCACCTGAGGATCCTTGTTGGGCACCTCGATACCGATAGTTCCTTTTCCGGGAATCGGTGCAATGATACGAATACCGAGCGCCGCGAGGCTCATGGCTATGTCGTCTTCCAGACGCTTGATTTTCGCTATACGCACCCCTTCGGCAGGGATTATCTCATATAGCGTGACCGTAGGGCCAACAGTGGCATGGATATGGGAAATAGGGATGCCATAGTCACCAAGGGTCTTGGTGATACGTACCTTGTTCTCCTCCATTTCGGTAGCATCGACACTGTCGGTAGAATACGCTACATCGCGCAACAGGTCGAGCGACGGAAAGGTAAAATGCGAGAGTTCGGCGGTAGGATCGTAAAAAGAAGGCTGACTTACTTCGGTACACTGCTCTATCACCGGTTTCTCTACCACCATCTCGGTGTGAGGCTCTTCGTCGGTTATTTCCCCGATCGGTTCTTCATATGTGTCTTCGACATGCTCGGGATCTTCCTGCTGTAGCTCGTCATGATCAACCACATCATTCACGTCAACGACAGCCTCAGTGATGAAAAGGTCATCTTCATCAGTCATGATAGTCGCAGGACCTGCAAACGAATCGGGAGCAAACAGCGGCTCATCATCGGCAACCGACGGAATCTCCGCCACTCTTTCAGCCGGTGCTGAAGGATGTGTGAACAGTTCTTCATGCGTCTCCACTTCAGCGTCACGGGCAGACTCTGCTGGAGCAGCGCGCTCGCCTGATGGCGCCGCATTGTCCGTCGCCGGCACATCGCGGTTATTCTGAGCAGCGGAATCCGCCACATCATTATTTATCTCTCTATGACATTCAGCCTCCTCGGCTTCACGCTTGGCACGTTCGGCTTCCTCGGCACGGATGCGGGCCTCCTGTTGGCGGCGAGCCGCCTCCTCTTGCTCGGCGCGCTGACGTTCGGCTTCGGCTCTCCGTGCGTTAAATTCAGCTTGCTCGCGGCGACGGCGCTCTTTCAGAGCCTCGAGATGACCACCAAACCAATGGCCTATCTTTGAAATAGAGTCGATAAACATCACTATCAGCAAGCCCGCCATGATGGCGCTGACAGCAAGCGCGCCCCATATTCCTGTAAACAGCGCGAGCCGGTGATTTATCATGTATCCGTGCAGTCCACCCCAGTAGAAGCGGGAATGGGCGTGAAAAGCCTCTACAAAGAAACCACCGATTATAGATACGGCAACCGCCGACAGCAGGCACTTGAACGTGAAATTCCAGAATCGGAAACTTATCACGTTAAGGAGCTTCAGCGATATGGCGCCCACATAATAGATAAATATGAAACCTCCTATACCGAGCCACTCGTAAAGGAGGAAATGCGACAGCCTCGCTCCGGCCACGCTGCCGGAATTTCCATACAGGGACGGATCATAATCATCGCCGAGAAGCGCGCTCTGGTCATGCGACAGGTTGGCAAAATACGAGATGGTGACTATAAGAGAATACGCGGCGAGAAAAAACAGCACTATGCCGCTGAACATACGCAGTTTCTGCAACGTGGATTCCCCTATCATTACTTCGCGGGTCTCAGTGGAGGATCCACGCGCATTACTTTCGCTTACCGGCTGCTGATAAGTGTCATCGGCAGGTATCTCATAACGCGTCTTAGGCACGAATTCATCATCCGCGCCATGGTAGGGTGAGGTGTTTTCTGCCGGAGAATCGAGCCGTGGAGAGGTAACTTGACCGGTATTTACCGGTACTGATTCTCTGAGCGGTTCGGCGGCGGGTTGCTCTGCAGGCTCCGCGGGCAACTCTTTTCTGGTCGACCCGGGATTAAGCAACTCTTCGGCGTCAAATGAAGTATCATCTATTTCCGGATATCTGTCAGGTACGTTTTGTGTCATGAATTCTTGGGTTGTTTTTCACAACAAAGATACTAAAAATACAAGATATTCACATTATTATAAAT
>JAIDUB010000089.1 GCA_029060405.1 Duncaniella sp.
AAATTAGTCGGGGCATGAAGGCTGACACCCCAATAGCCGTCGGATTTCTGGCAATCCTTCAGCGCGCGGCTCATCACCACGAAATCATCGAGATACTTCGGGCGGTATTTCATATCGTCGGGAGTGAATTGCATGACCCTCGCCAGCGCCATATAAGCCCAACCGTTACCACGGCTCCAGTAGCAATCCTTGTCAGTCTCCACCAAATCGCGATAGGGAGGATCGGCGCTGTAATCACGATACCATAACCCCGTGGAGGTATTGAACAGCGGCTCTCCCCCACCCTTTTTCGCGCCGCCCTGCTTGTCGCGCGAATACATATACAGGCCGTGCATGGCATCATAATAGCCTTGATCGTCAAGCGTGGCACCGAGCAGCGCCATCACCGGCATCGACATCTGAACAGCATCCACCCAAGTCCAGAAGTTATCTCGACCGGTGGCGATCATATTGTCAATGCGCATCTTGATGTGCTCCATGCGCTCCACGCGCGACGGATCAAGCTGATAAAGCTGCAGATACGTCTGCCCGCAGCACTGATAATCGGCATTATGACTCTTAGCCTCGGTATCTGACGATGAAATATATTTATGAAACTCGCCCCAATCCAGAGCATAGTCAAGCCACTCGTCGCTGCCGTCCTCACGGTAAAGATTCATCAGACCCTCGTAAAACACCGAGCGGGTCCATATCTTACTGTTGCGCTCCTTGCCGCCCACATAACTTTTGGCGCCCACATCGGGATATTTGGCCATAAAATAGCGGGCGGTGCGGGCAGCCGTCTCATGAATTTCAGCCGAAGGTGCAAGCTGAGCCGAACCCACGAGCCCAGCGGCAAAACACATCATTGACAAAATGAATTTTCTCATGGCATAGAATTTTCCGCAAAGTTATAAAATATTTCGCGGAAATAATCCCTTAATCAAAATCCAAGTTTTAAACTATTTTAACCATTCATATATTGCACTTCGGAGCACAGCTTCATTATCTTTGCAAAAACGTAGACATCTCCCCAATATGAAAACCTTTAATTCTTTAGTAGCATGTGTCGTGACAGGGTGCGCTTCGCTGATGGCGGGGAGTTTCGTGCCGGTGGATGGCGACAGGGTGAGGATGCATGCTGTGGAGTGGATCGAGGCGCCGGTGAGGGATGCCGATAGGCCGTTTGATTCTTCGCTGCCGACGGTCGATATTACCTCACTGCAGGTAACGGGAGATTTCGATATCAATTATTACTTCATTTCCGATTCCATTTTTTGTGAGCAGCGGCCCGACTCGCGCCGTGAGTATCTCGTGACGGGCGACTCGGTGAGTCTGCTTTCTACTGAGTCTTACGATATTATTATCCGCGAGACGGTGCCTCCGGTGTGGGTGGCGGATGTCGCGACGACTTCGGAGGTTGTCAGAAAAGCGCTGCGGCATCAGCGGGAGTTCTTCGTAGGCCGCGGCATGATGTCGCAGGGCGTCAGCGGTCAATGCGACGTAATTATTGCACCGGGCGATACGCTGCGTAATGTGTCGGTGCATTCGGTCAAGGCTGTGTGCCGTTATTCTACTCCGCGTCTTATCGACGAGCCGGATATGGATACTCCCGTGGATTCGGCGCTCACGTTTGTGGAGGAAATCACTTCGTGGTATACACGCGGTTACCGCTACCCAATAATCCAGTCATGGTCGAGCGCCGTGACCGATTCTACCGGCGCGGAACTGTACTGCGCCCGCGCTTCGGCGGTGATTTCGCCTGATGAGTTGCCGTTTGACACTGACGCGGTAAATAACAGGCGCAACGATAGCGAAACCGACGCGTATTCTTATGCTCCTTATGATCCCTCGCGGCTTTCGGTAGATGCCTCGGGCGGAGATGTACATGTTTCATATGAAGCCGGAGGCGACATGGAAATAGAAATGGTGCTCGCCGATATTCAGGGGCATGTCTATGCGGCATGTGCGCGACGTCATGTAAGTGCGGGTGAGACATATGATTTCACCGTCAACCGCTCGGTGCTCCCTCCGGGCGATTATGTGCTGTATATCTATAACGGCGACGAACGTATAACTGAAAAACTGTCACTGCGATGAAACGGTCTCTATTCTATCTGCTGCTTTGCATTACTGCTCTCGCAAATGTCAGTTTGCGCGCCGACGAGGCATATAATCCGTCTCCCACGGGCTTCAAGGATCTTGTGACTGAGCCGTCGCCTGAAGTTGCCGCGCTCAACCGCCACATCGATTGTCCGGTCAGTTATGCCACGGGCTCCTACACGCTTTCCGTGCCGCTGTTCAGCTGGGACGAGTGCGGATTTCCCATATCGCTTTCGCTCGATTATTCGCCCGGCATCAAGGCTGAGGATAAAGCGGGTATATTCGGTCTCGGATGGTCGCTGGGTGGCATTACCGGAACTATCAGCCGTCAGGTCATAGGTCTGCCGGATGAAAATGAAAAGTTCTATATTCTTGATAACAATATACATGATTTTTTAGACTCTCCCGACGTATCGGATCTTCGCGACTTGGCAAGAGGGAAAAAGGATGCATATGCCGATAAGTTCTACTATTCAATTACCGGTTATTCAGGATGCTTCATAATATTGAACCGAAATATTGTAAAGTTGAGTGATGATGATGTCACGATACAATGTACGGAATGGAGCGACGAAGTACCGAAAAAATTTTCGATTAAAACACCCGAAGGATGGAAATATCAATTTATTGCCAAAGGGTATTCATCAAAACAGACACAGCTGCTTAATTTCTCCTTCCCTCATATTTCCACCGACTACAATGCCCTAACTCTATGGGCGCTTTCAGAGGTCGTATTACCCGATGCCGTATCCACAATCAGCCTGACCGCGTACAGTGCCAACTACGAAAAAGAAAACAAGCAGGATTTATATACTATTCCATGCGGGGAAAAAGGTTCTACCGGCTCAACTGATCAGTCACCGGTTTCAAGCCGGGTATATACATCCAATACCGGATTCGGCGGTTTTACAAAAATTGCATCTTCACAAGCGACTGTGACTTTCGGTATGCCATCAGGCACGATGACCGGAGAGGTAAAGGACCGATCAGGAAATATTGTCAGGAAGTTCGTATTTGAGTTCGACACATCCATTCCTGAGCGTAAAAAGCTGAAGTCAGTTACCATATTAAGCGGCAACGAAGTCATTGACCGTAGAACTTTCGATTATCACCCCGACAGTTATTCAGCCAACCGCCCATCAGCGTGCAGCGATTTCTTCGGTTATTCCAACAGGAACACTCCTTTCTATACAGATACAGTCGCCTTCCACACGTCCATATTGAATCCCGGCGGGGTCAAAGATCAGATAGGTTGGGAGTATGACCCCCTTAAAAAAGAATACACTATCTATAGGGCTGATACAGTTCCTGTCATCGAGAGTATTCTAAAAATGGATGGGAAATTAAATCCACATCGGCTATATAATTTCAAGCATGCATGCAGCGCCTCGCTGAAAGAGATGACCGATGCCAATGGTCTGATAACCCGAATTATATATGAGCCTAATGTTGCGCCACTTTCCGTTTTGGCTTCAAATGAAAACGTCAATGTCAATATAGGCATAAGGGTGGCAAAGATAGTCACCGAAGATAAGGTTTCCAAACGCACAAAGACCCGTTCATTTCACTACCAGAGCCCGGTATTCACACTTCCGCTCGGTTCATTACGGAAACAGGATTTCGCATCACACTCCGGCGCGGTAACGTTCAATCAAGTCGGAGCGTATATGAATCAGTCTCAGACTACTACTCTGACCGCTTCGTGCCGAGTGCCTGGAATGAGTGCTGAAAACGCTACCATTCTCTATGGCGTCGTTGAAGAAACAGTGGAAAGTTCTGACCTACCACAGCCGATTAAGACAAGATATGAATTTGATAACACTTATAGTACAAACACTTCATTTGGAGTCTCCACACAATGTATCTCCCGAGAGATCTATCCGGCAAAATATCTCGGCTATGGAGTGATTGACAATCCCCTTGACCCTAACAGCTTGGTTAAAAATAATGACTTAAGATTCGGATTCAGTGAGCGCTTCTATCAAAAGTCCCCGCTGAAAAGAAAAGTTATATATGAGGGTAACGGTAAAGGTGGCTACAAGGCCGTAGAGGAAACTGTAAATATATATTCCCATCGTCTGTCGGACATTATCTACACAGGCGTATATTGCGAACCGTTGATGAGGGCCACATATGATGCTCAAGGTATCCCCCGTTATAAAGAAAATATCACCGACTTTATTTCCGGAAGAGCTTTTGTCGAGCGGGGTCGCACCTATCTCGACTCCACTATTATCATAAAGTATTTTCCTGACGGGTCTTCGCGGCGTATTGACACGCGGTATGTGTATCCCGACCGCGACCTTGCATCGGTGAAGAATGTATTCCCCGACGAGGAAAGCTACATCCATGAGGGCTCGCTCCATCGCCCTGTCGGTACAATCGTGAAATGCGCCGGCACAACCATTGCGAAATACGATCTGCTCAGTGATCATATCTCCACTTATGGCACCTTCGGCAGTTTGACACGTACTCTTCCCGTCATCAGCCGAACCATAGTTAACAACAGCAGGGAGTTCTCGACCTACGTTCACTATGGTAAATTCGGCTCCAATCTGCTCCCGTCACGCTACGAGACTCTGGGCAAGGACGGAGAGCCTATTATCGACTGGCTTGCCGTCGACAGCTACAATTCCCGCCGACAGCCGCTGAAAGTGCGCCGCCATGCGAGTCCCACGATGGTATACTCTTATCAGGCCGACGGGCAGGCGCTAAGCTCTATAGCGATTGAAGGAACATCACTCAAAAAGCTCTATACCCATCAGCCGCTCGTGGGCTACACTTCCGCCACCTCTCCGGCGGGGAATACTACTTATTACGAATACTCCGGCTCGCGGCTTAGCCGCATCCTCGACCGTGACCATAACCCGGTCAAGGCATACGAATATCACCTTTTCTCGCCCGATGATTACGGCCATGGATATATCCGCGAGACTACATATCTCGCTGCCGGCGGGAAGCAACCGATGTCGGCTCTGCAGATTTTTGACAGCTACGGCGAACAATATGCCACCATCGCCGAAAATGCGTCAGCACCCAACGTTGACATAGTCAACTTCTCCCGCCTCGACGCGCTCGGCCGTCCCGTAAGGCAGTATCTGCCGTTCCCCGCGGCGTCAGGTTACGACAGGCAAGCGCTCACTCTGCGTGCCGACTCTATTGCCCGCTCTTTCTATTCCGACACCACACCATTTACCGCCACCGAGTATATCCACGGCTCGGCTTCCACCACCCCCGCCATCACCATCGATGCGGGCAGCGATCATGCCGACCGTATCACCCGGGTGGCTGAGAAATGTAACAATACCACCGAGACCTCGCTGCAATGCATCCGTATGGAGATGAGCGGACGAAATAATTTCCGCTGTCTCGGCTACTGGCCCGCGGGATCGCTCGACGTCACGGAGGTGAAGGATGCCGACGGCGCCCGGGTACTGGAGTTCACCGATTTCCGCGGGCAGAAGCTACTCTCGCGCCGTATCCTCGACGGCGGAAATCTCGATACGTATTATGTCTACGACGAGTGGGGCAATCTCTGTCTGGCCTTGTCACCCGAGGCTTCAGCCATATTGCCGGCCAGATCGAGTGCTATAAACGTGACGACCAACGCCATGATGCTCGACTATGCCTATCACTATGTATACGACGAGGCCAACCGCCTTATATCCAAGAAGCTCCCGGGCGCCGAGAAGATAACCTACACCTACGATGCCGACGGGCTGCCCGCCTTTACTCAGGACGGCAACATGCGTCGCGACGACAAGGCGATGTTCACGCTCTACGATGCGGCGGGTCGAGTGGTTGTGACCGGTACATGCTCATCGTCGGTCATGAACTCCGCCGAATCCTTACACATGCGCGCTACCTATTCGGCCTCGCAGCTTGGCGTCGATTCCACCCGATATGTCACCGACGTGCAGCTGCCGTCGGCTCAGATGCTTTCGGCCACGTATTACGATGCCGTGCCGGCTTATCTCGGCGTGAATTGCTCGCGGTCAGATGTGCTTGCCGCTCCCGCGGGACTTGTCACCGCTCAGGTCGACCGTGTGCTGGGGTCATCGGTGAGGTCGCGCGTCTATACCGTCAATTTCTACGACAAGCTCGAGCGCGTGGTGTTCTCGCAGCAAGCCGTAGCCGACAATTCCTTGTTGAAGACTACCACCACCTACGATTTCGCCGGGAATCCGTCGTCGGTGTCAACGACCTCTTACATCGGCAACAATACGTTCACCGACACTTATACCTACGGCTACGACCACCTCAACCGCCCCACCACCGTATCGCTCCGTCATGGCGACAAGACATATCCGCTCATCAGCAATACCTACGACAATCTCGGCCGCCTGCGCTCAAACGGTGCTCCCGGAAAGGCAGCCGCGACATTCGGCTACGACATGCGCTCGGCGCTCTCCTCGATTAATTCATACCACTTCATTCAGACGCTCAACCGTGGTGACGGTGACTCGAAGTACCGCAGCAAGTCGGGGCGCATCACCCGCAACGACATCCTGCTTACAGGCCGTCACCTGACGTTTGATTACCTGTACGACGGTGTCGGACGTCTTACGCGGGCCGAAGCAAAGCTCCACAGTCCTGAGATAAACTACACCGAGGAATTTGACTACGACCTTAACACCAACATCATCGGTCTGCGCCGTTACGGGGCAAAGAATGCCACCGCGGGCGCGCTGCTCGATGACCTGACCATGACCTACGAGGGCAATCAGCTGCGCTACATCACCGACGATGCCACCGACTACCCCTACGAGGCTTCGCTCGACTTCCGCGCAAAGGCGCCGATCGAGTCCACTCCGGGCGCTTCTGTCGCCGCGCCGTTCGGTCTTATCGGCGGGCTGAATCCGATAGACACAACCACTACAAAACCGGGATCCGGCACGCTCAAGCCATTACCCGACCCCGTATTCAATTACTCGGCCGACTATGCCTACGACGCCAACGGCAATATGACGCAGGATCGCCACTCGTCGATCACATCGATCGCCTACAACGTGCTCAATCTGCCGCAGACTGTCACCTACGAGGGAACGTTGGCCAACCGCCCAGTCAGTCAGACGGTCTACGACGCCTCGGGAAGGAAGCATATCGTAAGAAACGGCGCGACGGTTCTGAGCAAGTTCCGCGGCGACGAGACACGCTACATCGGCGACTACATAATGGTCAACGATACCATTGACCGCCTGCAGACGCCTTACGGCTACCTGCGCGACGGCGTGTTCCACTCCTACGTATTTGACTATCAGGGAAACGTGATGGCCGTGGTGGCGGGCAACGACGTCACGCAGACCAACCTCTATTACGCCGACGGGCTGCCGATGAACACCTCGACCAACCCCACGACCAACGCCTTCAAATACACCGCCAAAGAGCTCTCACTCTTCCGCGGCCTCCCCGTCTACGACTACAC
>JAIDUB010000009.1 GCA_029060405.1 Duncaniella sp.
TGGTGAGCATAGCTCAGTTGGTTAGAGCGTCGGATTGTGGTTCCGAAGGTCGAGGGTTCGAGACCCTCTGTTCACCCCCAAGGTCATCCTTTACAGGATGACCTTTTTTAATTCGCCGCCGGGCGCTCGGCAGAGCAAAACCGCGCAGCGACCCATACATCGCCAATCACAAAGCACATATCAACAACCTGTAGGGGCGCTCCACCGGAGCGCCCGGCGGAGCAAAAGGGAAATTTCAGCCACGTCCGATGCAGGACACCCTTATGCAGCGGGGATGACCGCCCCACCGCCGCTGCATTGATGAGTGTCTCCGGCCCTCAGTCTATTCCCGAAAAATTACCTTTTTGCTCCGCCGGACGCACCCGAGTGTGCGTCCCTACAGGTTTGGTTATTAAATTGTTGCGATAGCAGCATTTAGCGTTGGCGCGCACAATCAGCCGCCGGGCGCTACACAGGAGCGCCCGGCGGTGCAAAATGGTAATTTCCGCCGTATTTGATGCCGGATGCACCCGAGTGTGCCGGGATGGTGCGGCTTCGGGCATGTGTAATGGCGTCGTTTCGATGGTGGGCGCATAAAAATTTGTTTTGCGTATTATGTTGCTTTTGAGTAATTTTGCGGTATTAACGTTATCTTAATTCTCTCATCGCTTATGAGTGTCGAAGTCAGTCTGAGTCATCTTCCGGTAATCAATTTTTCCATGCAGCAGAATCACGTGCCTGTGATACGTGAAATTACGGTAAGGAATAGCGGTGAAGCCGATATCGAAGGAGTGGATGTGGTCGTGACGTTCGACCCCGCTTTTGCCGATGAGGTGACTCTGCATATCGACCGCATTGCCGCCGGCTCGTCGGTGTCGCTCACTGATGTACCGGTGCACATTTCCACCTCATTTCTCGGTGACCTTACCGAGCGGATTGAAGGACTGATCAAGGTTGCGGTGAGAAGCGGTGAGAGTGAACTTGCATCGCACACGGCCGAGATTTCGCTGCTGGCTTTTGACCAATGGGGTGGATTGAGCGTGCTCCCCGTGATGCTGGCAGCCTTCGTCACTCCCAATCATCCCGAGATAGCGCCGGTGATACGCCGGGCGTCGGAAATCCTCGGCAAATGGACCGGTTCGCCTTCGCTCGACGAGTACCAGACCCGCGACCCTAACCGCGTGAAGCTACAGATGGCAGCCATATATGAGGCTATTGCGGAGCTGCAGATAGTGTATTGCACCGTGCCGGCGAGTTTCGAGGACTACGGGCAGCGTGTGAGACTCTACAGCGAGATAATGTCGACACGCATGGCTACCTGCCTCGACATGGCTCTGCTTTATGCCGGATGTCTCGAAGCTGTAGGCATTCATCCGATAATCGTTACCGTGAAGGGTCATGCCTTTGCCGGGGCGTGGCTGATCGACGAGTCGTTTCCCGACAGTGTAAACGACGACGTGTCGCTGCTCACCAAGCGCACCGCCGACGGTATAAATGAGATGATAGTGGTGGAAACCACCTGCATGAACGCCGGAAGTGCCGCGACATTTGACGATGCCATGCTTCGCGCCAATGACCGGCTGAAGGATGCCGACAATTTTCATCTGTTTATCGATGTGCTCCGCGCCCGTAACGCCCGCATACGTCCGCTTCCACTGAGAGTGATGCGCGACGGCGCTTATGTGATCGAGGAGCCTGCGCAAGCCGAGAGAAATACCGATGCTCCCGAGGCTGTATCGGCTACCTTCAACGTAAAACATGTGGAGCATATCGAGGTGGACAAGCAAACGATATGGGAGCGGAAGCTGCTCGACCTGTCGCTGCGCAACAATCTGCTCAATACCCGAATAACCAACAATACCATACAGCTTATTTCGGCAAGTGTAAACGAACTCGAGGACGCTCTGGCGGCCGGCGCCGAATTTCAGATACTCCCTAAGCCGACCGACTGGGACAATCCGCTGATGAGCGTGGGAATATACCAGTCGCTCAACGCCTCCAACCCCATCATCGAGCTCGTGAAAAGCGAACTGAAGCAGAAGCGGCTCTACTCTTATCTCGGGCCTGAACCGCTGCGGCGCACGCTCACCCATCTCTACCGCTCGTCGCGTCTGGCGCTGGAGGAAAACGGTGCCAACACGCTTTATCTCGCCGTGGGTTTGCTAAAGTGGTATGAGACACCCGCGAGTACCCGACCGCGCTATGCTCCGCTGCTGTTGATTCCTGTTGAAATTATAAGAAAGACGGCTGCCAAAGGCTATATAATACGCAGCCGCGATGAAGATACCGCCCTGAATATCACTTTGCTGGAGATGCTGCGGCAGAATTTCGGCATAGGTATAGGCGGTCTCGATCCGCTTCCTGCCGACGAGAGCGGTGTCGACGTAAACCTGATATTCAGCGTGTTCCGCCGCGCCATCATGGCTCAGAAAGGATGGGACGTGGAGGAGCAGGTGATAATAGGCAACTTCTCTTTCAGCAAGTTCATAATGTGGAACGATATCCACAGCAATGCCGACAAACTCAGCCGCAACAAGATAGTGGCGAGTCTGATATCGGGAAAGGCCGAGTGGAGTGCCGACGACGCTTCCTGCGAAGAATCACCGGCTGATCTCGACGAAACATATCCGGCTGGGACGGTAGCGCTCCCCATCGGTGCCGACTCGTCGCAGTTCAGGGCGATATGTGCGGCCGTCGACGGCAAGAGTTTCATACTCCACGGCCCTCCCGGAACCGGCAAATCCCAGACCATCACCAATATCATCGCCAATGCCCTCTACAATGGTCGCAAAGTGCTTTTCGTGGCCGAGAAGATGGCCGCGCTGCAGGTGGTGCAGCGTCGACTTGAAGCGATCGGCCTTGCGCCGTTCTGCCTCGAACTGCATTCCAACAAGACTAAGAAATCCTACATACTCGAGCAACTCAAGCGCACTACCGAGGTGGCGCGCCGCCGTCACGACGAGAAATATTCCTTGCACGCGGCTCAGATAAATGAATTGCGGCGGGAACTCAACGGCTACATTACGGCACTTCACACCACTTATCCCGCCGGGCTGTCGCTATATGACTGCTTTGCCGGTTATGCCTCATCTCCCGGCGATATTGAAGCCGTGGCTTTACCGCGTGAATTTCTTGTGAAACTTACTCCCGCCATGCGCGGCGAGGCTGATGTGGCTGTGGCTGAGTATCAGACACTCGCGCGTGTGTGCGGCACTCCGTCGCGGCATCCGCTCGCCGGAATTTGCCTTACCGCCTACAATGCTCAGGTGAAGGCCGACGCGCGTGTTCATCTGGCGGCTCTCGCCGATGCGATCCGTAAGTATCAGGCTGCTCTTGCCGAGCTGTCGGTGCTGCTGAAATATGATTTCGAGGCATCGGATGCCGTCCGTCAGGAAGCCCTCGACGAAATTCTGCGCATACTACTCGAGGCCGAGGCTCTTCCCGCACCGCTGCTCAAGGCGGCAGGTGACCCGGCGCTGACCGAACTAATCGAGAAGGCCTCCCGATGCGGCATGAGTCGCGACGATGCAGCCCGTGAGATTCTTGAAAGTTACAACGAATCCATACTCGGCATGGATTTCAGACCGTGGCAGTTAACATGGCGCGAGAGTGCCGGAAAGTGGTGGCTTTTCCGTGTGCTCGACCGTAGGAAGGTGAAGTCGCAGCTTAAGCGGTATTCCCTCGGTAAGAGCTCAATGACGCCCGAGGAAATAGAGCGACTTTTCACGCTGCTCGGCGAGTATTCCGACAGAAACCGCCAACTCTCCCGCATGGAGCCCGACGTGAGACCGCTCGCTGGAAATCTGTGGCGTAACGACACGGCCGAATGGGCGGAGCTTTCCAAAGCCGCCCGCGATGCCGAGGCGCTCAGCCGCAGCATACTGAAACTGACCGGCGACGTGGCGAAAGCGGCTGAATTTAAAGATGTACTTTGCCGAAATCTCGGGTGCGGGTTCAGCGCTTTCCGCGATCTGTTTGCCCCCAAGCTCCGTGAGGTGACCGCGCATGGTGCTGTCGTGGCTGAAGAAACAGAGGCTGTGGTGTCGCTGCTCGCTGCCGATGCTATTGCCGGAATGACGCTTGCCGACCGCTCGACCACTGCGTTGCGATGGCTGGAAAATATCGATATGCTCCATGATTTCGCCGCATGCAACAGTCAGCGCCGCCGCGTGGCAGCGCTCGGTCTTGATGTAATAGCCGCGAAAGTTGACAGCGGCGATATATCTCCTGAAAATATTGCGGCATGCTATCGCAGGAGCCTTTACCGATCGTATGCCGAATATATTCTGGCCGGGCAACCGGAGCTGAATCTGTTTCACGGCGTATTGTTTGACGAGAAAGTGGCCCGGTTCCGCAGCCTCAGCGCCGAGTTTGAGCGCCTTACCCGCGAGGAACTTTTTGCCAAACTCGCATCGTCGCTCCCGGCCTTTCAGAAAGAGGCCGCGCAAGGATCGGAGGTGGGAATACTCCAGCGCAACATACGCAACGGAGGGCGCGGAACGTCGATACGACGCCTTTTCGACCAGATACCCGACCTGCTCACCCGCATGTGTCCCTGCATGCTCATGAGTCCCATATCGGTGGCGCAGTATATCAGTCCCGACATGGCGCTTTTTGACCTCGTGATATTCGACGAAGCCTCGCAGATGCCCACGAGTGAAGCCGTGGGAGCGATCGCCCGCGGGCGCAATGTAGTGGTGGTGGGCGACCCCAAGCAGATGCCTCCCACAAGCTTCTTCACCACAAGCAATTTCGATGAGGACAATGCCGGAAAAGAGGACCTTGAAAACATACTCGAGGACTGCCTCGCGCTTTCGTTGCCCTCGAAATATCTGCTTTGGCATTACCGCAGCCGCCACGAGAGCCTGATAGCCTTCAGCAACGCCAACTACTACGACAACCGGCTGCTTACTTTCCCGTCGCCCGACGACCTTACCACAAAGGTGGGATGGCAGTATGTGGAGGGTGTGTATGACCGCGGCCGCACGCGCCAGAATCGCGCCGAGGCCGAGGCGGTGATAGAGGAAATACGCCGCCGACTGTCATCGCCCGATACAGCACGCCGCTCGATAGGCGTGGTTACATTCAACACCAACCAGCAGTCGCTCATCGAGGATCTGCTGACCGACATGTTCAGCCATAATCCCGAACTTGAAGCTGTGGCCAACTCGCTCGACGAGGATATTTTCATCAAGAATCTCGAGAATGTGCAGGGCGACGAGCGCGACGTGATACTGTTCTCAATAGGCTACGGCCCCGACAAAGAGGGGAAAATAGCTCTGAACTTCGGACCGCTCAACCGCGACGGCGGCGGACGCCGACTGAATGTGGCCGTGTCGCGTGCCCGATACGAGATGAAGGTATTCTCATCGCTCCGCGCCGATATGATCGACCTCAACCGCACCTCGGCCGATGGTGTGGCCGATCTGAAATCATTCCTTGAATATGCCGAGAAGGGACGCGACTATCTCTCGTCGCGTGCCGCGTCGGCTCCGGCTGCCGATGATGCGCTTGTCGATGCCATAGCCCGCGAACTATCGGCACGCGGTTACGAGGTGAAAACCGACATCGGCTGCTCGGGCTTCCGTATCGATATGGGTGTGGTGGATCCACGCGATCCCGACAAATATCTGCTCGGCATACTTTGCGACGGGCCTAACTATTCGTCGGCCGAGACTGCCAATGACCGTGTGGTGTCGCAGGATTCGGTGCTCCGTCAGCTCGGCTGGCACACCCACCACGTGTGGGCGATGGACTGGTGGGAAAATCCCGCAAAAGCCGTCGACGATATAGTCAAGGCTGTGAAAGAAGCTGAAAACGCCGCCTCGCAAGCGGCTGCTCCTGTGCCCGACATGCACCCGGCAGCCGAACCGGCTGCCGAAGATACCCCTGCACCAGAAGAAAACTTGGAGGATGAACCTGACAATTATGTGAGACCCTACCGCAAGTGTGACCTTGCCATTGAGAACATCACGCCTGAAGAATTCGTGTCGGGATTCTACGATCAAAGTATCAAGGCCAAAATCTCGGCGGTTATAGCGGTGGAAGCGCCCGTGAGCAAGTCGCTGCTGTGCCGTCGCGTGATAACCTCATATGGATTCGCGCGTATGGGAGCCCGACTTGGCTCTCACATGGATAAACTGCTCGCGGCATCATCCTACCGTCGTACAGGCAAAGCCGACTCACCGTTCTATTGGAGTGACTCGCAGAATCCCGATGAATACTCGGAATACCGTCCCGAATCGGAGCGCGAGGCACTCGACATAGCCCCCGAAGAAATATCCGTGGCGATAGTGCGCGTGCTCGACGAGCAAGGTTCGCTGCCCCTCGACGCGCTGCGCCGCGAGGTGGCACAGACATTCGGCTACGCACGCATGGGCGACAACGTAAGCGCCTCCATCAACCGCGCCATCGATTTCACCCTCACCCGCGGCCTCGCCACCCTCGCCGGCGACCGCATCAAACCCGCCTGAGCGAACATACTGCCCGGTCAGATTGTTGATTTGGTATGGACGGATTGACATTAGGACTGCTTCTGCCGTTTATCGGCACCACGCTCGGAGCGGCATGTGTATTCCTCATGCGGAAGAACATGCCTCAGCTGCTCCACAAGACCCTTACGGGTTTTGCGGCGGGAGTGATGGTGGCCGCTTCGGTGTGGTCGCTGCTCATTCCGTCGATGGAGATGACAGGCAAGGAGGGGATTGCCGGTATTGTGCCTGCCGCCGCAGGCTTTCTGACAGGTATTTTCTTCCTGCTGTTTCTAGACAATGTGATTCCTCACCAGCATATCGACAGTAATACGAGCGAAGGTCCCAAGTCGCATCTGTCGCGCACGACCAAACTCGTATTTGCCGTGACGCTTCACAATATTCCTGAAGGAATGGCCGTGGGTGTGGCGCTGGCGGCAGCCCTTGAGCACAGCGCATATCTGCCTATGGCCGGCGCGCTGGCACTCTCGCTGGGTATCGCCATTCAGAACTTTCCTGAAGGTGCCATAGTCTCCATGCCTCTGCGCAGTGCAGGTAATTCGCGCCTGAAATCATTTGGCATAGGTGCATTGAGCGGAGTTGTAGAGCCGGTAGCGGCGCTTATTACCATACTTCTTGCCGAGATGGTGATTCCGGTGCTTCCTTATCTGCTGTCGTTTGCGGCAGGAGCCATGATGTATGTAGTGGTGGAGGAGCTCATCCCCGAAACACAGGAAGGCCGCCACTCCAATATGGGCACTATAGGTTTTGCCGCGGGATTCCTGCTGATGATGGTGCTTGACGCGGTGCTCGGTTAGCACTATGGCGTGACCGGCTCGTCGAGGGGGGAACGGTAGGCGGGGGATTTTTTGCCAGCCTTTTTAGCAGATTTCTTGGGTGGTTTTTTGGGGGATTTCTCAGAGGAATCAGAGGAATCAGAGAAATCAGAGGAATCAGAGTTCTCAGGGACTTTTTCAGAGAGGGTATAGACGGTGTCGGTCACATCGGCGGGGAGCGGTTGCTCGTCCGACGGTGTGACCGATGATATTACCGCCGTCACTATGGCGGTGATGAGTATTAGCGCAAGCAGTATGATGAGTCCGCGGCGCTCGCCTATGGTGGACGGTGTCATCACTCGGCGGCGGGAGCTTCGGCCTCGGGTGCCTGAGGCTGTGGAGCTTCAGGCTGCGCGGCGAGTGGGTTCCAGCCTTGGGCGCGCAGGGGTATTTCGGCTCCGTCGCGTGTTATCATGGCGCAGCCGAGGTCTTCGCGTGTGATGTGGCCTATCAGCTTTATGCCGGGGATTTTCTCGATGCGGTCGTGGTAGTGGAGGGGCACGGTAAAAAGAAGCTCGTAGTCCTCGCCGCCGTTGAGGGCTGCGGTCACGAGATTCATGCCGAGCTCTTCGGCCATCACGGCTGTCTGGTAGTCGATGGGAATGCGGTCTTCATATATGCGGCAACCCACGCGGGAGGCGGTGCATATGTGGAGAAGCTCGGAGCTGAGACCGTCGGATATATCCTGCATCGAGGTGGGCTTGATGCCGGCGTCGCGGAGGGCTTCGACTATGTCGCGGCGTGCCTCGGGCTTGAGCTGGCGCTCGACGAGGTATTCCTTGCCCTGAAATTGCGGAACGAAATCGGGATTTCCGGCCGATGCGATTTTCTCGCGCTCGAGGAGCTGGAGGCCCATGTAGGCCGAGCCGAGGTCGCCCGACACACATATCAGGTCAGTGTCGCGGGCGCCGGAGCGGTAGGCGATTTGGTCGCGCTTGGCGTCGCCTATGCAGGTGATTGATATGACGAGTCCCTGACGGGAGGCGCATGTGTCGCCGCCCACAATGTCGACCTTGTAGATGTCGCATGCCAGACGGATGCCTTCGTAGAGAGCGTCGATATCTTCCACGCGGAAGCGGCTGGAGATTCCGAGCGATACGGTGATCTGACGCGGTGTGCCGTTCATGGCATAGATGTCGGAGAAATTGACCACGGCGGCTTTGTAGCCGAGGTGTTTCAGCGGCACATAGGTCAGGTCGAAGTGCACGCCTTCGAGCAGAAGATCGGTGGTTACGAGTACGTCGCTCTCGGGGTAGGAGAGTACGGCAGCATCGTCGCCCACGGCTGTGAGCGACGATGTGTTGACCTTGGGAAGCTGATTGGTGAGACGGTCGATCAGACCGAACTCGCCGAGCTGCGATATTTCCATTTCAGATGATCGTTCAGATGCGTGCTACAAGCTCCTTCATGATAGTGAGGCAGTTGGGCTGGGCTATCACGGCAGCCTGCTGCACTTCTTCGTGGGTGGGCACTTGGGTTACATCCTTTCCGCCGAGGTCGGTGATTACCGAGAGGCCGAATACTTTCATGTGTGCATGGTTGGCCACGATTACTTCGGGTACGGTGGACATGCCCACGCAGTCGCCGCCGATTATGCGGTAGTATTCGTATTCCGACGGGGTCTCGAACGTGGGACCTGTTACGCCTACATATACGCCGTGCATGAGACGGATGCCCTTTTCAGCGGCGATTTTGTCGGCCAGTGCGATGAGTTCCTTGGAGTAGGCTTCGGTCATGGCGGGGAAACGGTCGCCCAGTTCATTGTAGTTGCGGCCGCGGAGGGGATTTTCGGGGAAGAGGTTGATGTGGTCGGTTATTATCATCACATCGCCTACCGCAAATTCCTTGTTCATGCCGCCCGAAGCGTTGCTTACGAAAAGTGTCTCCACGCCGAGTGCCTTGAATACTCTCACGGGGAAGGTGACCTGCTTCATGTCATATCCCTCGTAGTAGTGGAAACGACCCTGCATGGCAATGACGCGCTTGCCGGCGAGGGTGCCGAAGATGAGGTTACCGCTGTGGCCTTCGACGGTCGACACGGGGAAGTTGGGAATCTCGGAGTAGGGAATCATCTGCTTGTCGTCGATATGGTCGACCAGCGGACCGAGTCCGGTGCCGAGTATGATGGCTATACGGGGCATTTCGCCAGTTACTTTGCCGCGGAGAAACTCGGCGGTAGAGTTGATCTTGTCTAACATATTATTATGGAATGATAGGTTAACGTAGCGTTATAATGCAATCAGCCGCCGAAAAGTTTTGCATCGCGGAGTGTTTTTTCGATGCCGGGCGCGAAATCCGAGCCGTTTTCGGTGATGAATTCCACGTGGATGGGAATGTAGAATATGAAGGGCTTGAGGCGGGCGGGGAAATAGGGGTTGTTGAGCAGCCTCACGGCGTCTTTTTCGGTGGTGAAGATACATTTTTCGTTGCCGGGCAGCTTGTCGAAGCGCTCCTCGATACGGGCCATGTCAGATGCGGTGAAATTATGATGGTCGCCAAATTTACACAGGCGCACTTTCAGGTTGTGGTTGCGCAGGAAGCGGGTGAATGGCTTGGGATTGGCCACGCCTGTGAGGGCGAGTGCCGGTGTGTCGGGCTTGACCCAGTCGAGATTGGGGGTGGCGGTGGCGTTGTCGGGGAACACGGGCACGATTGAGCCGTAGGTGTATTGCGAGAAGTAGAGCCGCTGATAGGGAAAGAGGTTGAGGTTTTCCTTGAAGAGAGTGAAATCCATGGGCTTGATGTCGTCGGGACACTTCGTTACGACCACGATGTCGGCGCGGTCGAGCGCCGAGCGTGATTCGCGCAGGCGGCCGTAGGGCAGAAGGTGATCGCGGAATATGGGGCGGCTGTATTCGGTGAGCACAATCGATACCGCCGGCTTCACATATCGGTGCTGGAAAGCATCGTCGAGAATGAGCATGTTGATTTTCGGATCGGCTTCGAGCATGCGGCGTATGCCCTTCACGCGGCTCTCGCACACGGCTACCGTGACATCGGGGCCAAACTTGCGGTAGATCTGATAGCTTTCGTCGCCTATGTCCTCGGGGCGCGACTGCGGCCCGGCCAGCACGAATCCATGGGTGTGGCGCTTGTAGCCGCGCGACAATACGCCGAGGTGGTATTTCTCCCGGAGCGCTTCCACGATGTATTCCACGTGGGGAGTCTTGCCTGTACCGCCCATCGACAGGTTACCTACAACCACTACCGGGATGTCGAAGCTGTGGCTCTTGAGCATGCCCATGTCAAACATCTTGTTGCGCACGGCCATCACCATCCCGTATATCTTGGAGATGGGAAGGAGCACAAGCGCTGCAAGTATTTTGCTACGGGCCATAGGAGGGAGTGTCGTTATTTTATTTCAAATGCCTGCATGCGGCACTGGAGCGGGTCGGTATCGATGGCGTCGGTAAAGGCGCGGAAGTGGGGATAGAAGAATCCGAGCTGCTCGCGCATCACGGAGTTGCTGAGGTCGCTCGACGCGCTGAGTATCATTGCCCACACGTCGGGCTCGAGCTTGGGATATGACTCTATGGTTATAGCTTCGGCGTCGAGCTGACGGGCCATGTCGGCGATGGCCATGTCAAGACCGCCGAGCTCGTCGACAAGGTTGATGCGATGAGCCTCAACACCGTCCCACACGCGGCCTTCGGCTATGGCCTTGATGCTGTCGGTGGTGGTGTGGCGTCCGGCGGCGCATCGCGATACGAACAGTTCGTAGCCGCGGTCTACGTAGCGCTGCATGGCGTCATACTGCGGCTTGGTGAGCGGCTTGTAGGGCACGAGCATATCCGACGCGGGATTGGTCGACACGGTGGATGTGTGCACGCCTATCTTGTCGTTGAGGAGCTTGGATGCGTTGGGGAGAATGCCGAATATGCCTATCGAACCGGTCAGGGTGACGGGCTGGGCATAAATCTTGTCGGCACCGCACGATATATAGTAGCCGCCCGAGGCTGCCACATCGCCCATCGATACATAGAAAGGCTTGTCGGTCTTTTCCTTGAAGCGCTCGAGGGCTTCCCATATCTGCTCGGAGGCAAAGGCGCTTCCGCCTCCGGAATTGACGCGGAGTATCAGTCCGTCGAAATCATCGCTTTCAGTGAGCTTCTCGATTTCGGGCACGAGGCGCGATGAGGCTATGCCCCCCTTGCCGTCGACCGTGATGTCGCCCTCGGCATAAAGTATGGCGATAGTGGCGCGCGATTTCGAGCCGGGATTTATGGAGTAGACCTTGTCGAGACCCTTCACGTTGGGAGCCTTGATATAGTCGGTCACGCCCACCAGCTCGGGTTTCTTGGCGTCGGTGGCGTCGGCGAGTATGTCCATCATCTCGTGCTCGTACACAAGACGGTCGGCAATCTTGTGATTCACATAATATTGCGGATCTTCAGCGAAGATAAACGACGATGCCCATGAGTTGACCGTTTCGGCTTCCACGCCGCGGCCTTCGGCTATTGCGTCCTTGAGCTGATCCCATATGTTGGAGAGGTAGAGCATCTGCTGCTCACGGGCGGGGGCGCTTATGGAATCGAGCAGGAATGGCTCGACGGCGCTCTTGTAGGTGCCCACCTTCACCACCTGAATCTGGATGCCGAGGTTGGCGAGCAGCTGGCGGAAATACAGGCCGGTGGCTGAAAGTCCGTGGAAATCGATCTGGCCTATGGGATTGAGGAATATGCTGTCGGCTGCTGAAGCTATCAGATAATCGCCCTGCGAATAGGAGTCGGAGTAGGCGTAGATCCATTTCTCGGGTGCGATCTCCTTGAAGCGGTGCAGGGTCTTGAGGATGGAGTAGCGTGTGGCGATACCGGCCGATGCGCCGGGAGCTGTGATATAGATGCCGTCGATATTCACATCGGAGGCGGCGGCGAGTATGGCCGCGTTGATATCGTCGAGACCGGTCGATGACTGATCGTTGCCCGTGAGCACTTCGCGCAGTTCAGGCATCGAATTGCGCTCGGTGATGGGGCCGGAAAGATCGATATGGAGTATGGAGCGGGATGATACCGCCGATGAAGATTTTTCAGAGGAAGCTGCTATGGCCGAGCCGATAAAACCTACCAGACCCAGCACGGCTATGATAATCGACACCCATATGGCAATCATCGAGCCGAGAAACGAGAAAAGAAAACGTTTTAACATTGCATTGTACAGTTTATGTCACAAAATTAAGACAAATCAGCGCGATTTGCAAGCATTTACGGCTAAATGACTGAAATTTTTGTAAAAAATGCAAATTTCCGTCAAGATGTACCGGTAGAGGGAGGTTTTAGGTTTTAGGTTTTAGGTTTTAGGTTTTAGGTTTTAGGGATTAGGTTTTAGGTTTTAGGTGTGACCTGTAGGGGCGCTCCATCGGAGCGCCCGGCGGGGGATGGTGCGCGACAACGGCGGTGGATTGTGCGTGACAACGGCTGGGGGATTATGAAATTACACTTTTGCTCGGCCGGGCGCTCCTGTGTAGCGCCCCTACAGGTAATCCTAACCCCTAATCCCTAAAACCTTATTCCTCATTCTTGATGCGCTCCACTATTGCATTGGCCATCTCCACGGCTATGGTGATGTGGGGGCATATGTGGTCGCTGCCTATGAGGGTATCGATGCCGGCGCGGTGGAGCGTGGCGCTGACGGTGTCGTTTACGCCCGAGAGCACGATGTGAATGCCCACGCTCTGCGACGACTTGATGAGTATCTCAAGGTTGTGGAGACCCGTGGCGTCGATAAACGGCACGCGACGCATGCGGATGATGCGCACCAGCGGCTTGTCGCTCATGGTCGAGCGCATCATTTCGTCGAATTTCGTGGCGACGCCGAAGAAGAACGGGCCGTCGATTTCATATACCTCCACGCCCTTGTCGAGGTTGAGTACCTCGTGGATGGTGGTTTCAGAGCCGTCGGCAATATCGATCTGCTTGCCGTAGGCGCGTATCTGGGTATTTTCCATCACTCGGCGCAGGAACAGGATCACGGCCAGCAGCAGGCCTATCTCTATGGCGATGGTGAGGTCAAATATCACGGTGAGCAGGAAGGTCACTATGAGCACCGAGATGTCGCTGCGGGGATTGGAGAGGATGCCGCGTATGGTGCGCCAGCCGCTCATGTTGTAGGCCACGTTGATGAGCACCGCGGCGAGGCATGCCATAGGTATCAGGTTGATGAGTGGCATGAGGCAGAGGAATATCACCAGAAGCACGAGGGCATGGATTATACCGGCCACGGGAGTGCGTCCGCCGTTGGTGATGTTGGTCATGGTGCGGGCGATAGCGCCGGTGACGGGGATGCCGCCGAAGAAGGGCACTACGATATTGGCGATACCCTGACCGATAAGCTCGGTGTTGGAATTGGTGTGGCCGCCCGTCACGCCGTCGGCCACCGTGGCCGAGAGCAGCGACTCGATGGCGCCGAGGATGGCGATGGTGAAGGCCGAGGGGAGCAGACTGTTGATCGTGGCCATGTTGAGCTCAAATCCGTGAGGCTCGGGAAGGTCGGTGGGCAGGCTGCCGAAGCGGTCGCCGATGGTCTCCACGTGCCATGCGGCGTCATACTGCCCGAGGAAATACATCAGCGCCGTCATCACTACTATCGATATCAGCGCTCCGGGCAGCTTGCGTGAGATCTTGGGCGTGAGCAGGATTATGAGCAGCGACACCACGCCCACGCCGGTGGTGACGAGGTCGATGTTGCCGAAGTTGCTTATGAACATTCCCCACTTGGGCAGGAACTCCGAGGGCACGTCGCGCAGCCCCAGTCCGAAGAAATCATTTATCTGGGTCGAGAAAATGGTGAGCGCGATACCCGCCGTGAAACCCACCACGATAGGGTAGGGTATGAACTTGATTACGGTGCCGAGTTTGAAAAGTCCGAGCAGCACGAGTATCAGGCCGGCCATGAGCGTCGCGATGGCAAGACCCTGCATGCCGAATTTCATTATTATGCCGTAGACTATCACGATAAACGCACCCGTGGGGCCGCCAATCTGTACCGAGCAACCACCGCAGGCCGACACTATGAAGCCGCCTATGATGGCAGTGATGAGGCCCACCGTGGGACTCACGCCGCTGGCGATACCGAATGCGATGGCGAGCGGCAGAGCCACGATACCCACCACGATACCGGCCACGAGGTCGTTTTTAAATTTCTCCATTGAATA
The DNA here is from genome assembly GCA_029060405.1 of Duncaniella sp. Lineage (GTDB taxonomy): Bacteria > Bacteroidota > Bacteroidia > Bacteroidales > Muribaculaceae > Duncaniella. The sequence goes on from JAIDUB010000009.1 coordinate 14,436, forward strand.
ATGCTTCATGGCCGACAGAAGTTTCGGTCTGAAGTCAATAGAACCTGAAAGTTTCATAATCAGAATATTACCTAAATTGTACCTAAAAATCGAAACGAGGGCACAAAGTTACGCATTTTTTCAGGATTGTTAACATCGCGGAGGGATTTTTTTAGGTTTTAGGTTTTAGGGATTAGGTTTTAGGTTTTAGGTTTTGGGGGTTAGGTTTTGGGGCATTCCTGTAGGGGCGCTACACAGGAGCGCCCGGAGTTGGATGGTGCGCGGCAACGGCGTTGGATGGTGCGCGACAACGGCGGATGATGGTGCGCGAACGTACACCCCGGAGGGGTTGTCAGCTTTATAACCACGGGTCCTTGTGACCCGTGGTAACGAGGACATAATCCATATACCAGCCCGGGTGGGGCTGGACAAGCGTGATGCATGGTTCAACCTCTCCGAGGTTGGATGGGATATGGGTCGGACTACCCCGGGTGGCAAGCACCCGGGGTTATAAAGATAACTACCCCTCCGGGGTGTATCACAAGCGGTTAATAATCAATCCAGTATGGGCGCTCGCTGGGGAGCGTCCGGCGGATTATGGGGCGCGACAACGGCGGTGGATGGTGCGCGACAATGTCGGTGGATGGTGCGCGACAACGGCGATGAACGGTGCGCGAACGTACACCCCGGAGGGGTTGTCAGCTTTATAGCCGCGGGTCCTTGCGACCCGTGGTAACGAGGACATAATCCATATACCAGCCCGGGTGTGGCTGGACAAGCGTGATGCATGGTTCAACCTCTCCGAGGTTGGATGGGATATGGGTCGGACTACCCCGGGTGGCAAGCACCCGGGGTTATAAAGATAACTACCCCTCCGGGGTGTGTCACAAGCGGTTAATAATCAATCCAGTAGGGGCGCTCACTGGGGAGCGTCCGGCGGATGATGGTGCGCGACAACGGCGGTGAATGGTGCGGGGGATTATGAAATTACCCTTTTGCTCGGCCGGACGCACCCGAGTGTGCGTCCCTACAGGATTGGTAATGAGGCGTGTAGATAAAAAATCGCCCGCGCTGTTCAGCGCGGGCGTTTAAGTGAGAGCTTATTATCGGATTAATCATGAATCATGAATCATTAATCGTTAATCATGAATCATTAATCATGAATCATGAATCGTTAATCATGAATTAAAGAATGACTTTCTTGATCTCGTTGCCCTGACGGCGGATGAATACACCGTTTTCGGGGTTAACGACGCGGATACCCTGAAGGTTGAAGTATTCAACGGCACCGTTGGCGGCGTCAACTGCGATGTTTTCAATACCGGTGGTCGAACCGTTTTCGTCAACGTTGAGCTCGTTTACAGCCGAGGGAGCTTTGCCGGGAGCCTTTGCGTAGTATTTCACTGTCATGGGCTGACCGTTGTATACGAGGGGGTGAGTGGTGTGGTTGTAGGTCCACTCTGTGTTCACGTCGGCGGTAGCAGCCTTGCGGGGAGCGTCGGCGGGAGTAACCTCTTCGGTGAATACGTTGGTGTGGTCGGGGTTCTCACCACCATGACGGTAGTAAACGTGAGCACCTTCCTCAAGACCGGTAAACTTAATCTCTTCACCAACCTTGAGCTCAGCATCTACGTGTGCTACAGCGGTAGTGGCTTCGAGGGCAGTGTATTCGATGGGGTCAATTACGAGTTCACCTTCGTCAAGGTCAACAACAGCTTTTACATTATAGAAACCGGCTTCTACGGACGAGAGTCTAAGTAAGTTGTAGAAAGTGTAAGTCTTACCTGCAAATGATGCTTCAAAAGTTGACTGAGTTGCCGGAGTTTCAGTATCTATTTTTACTTCATTCAGAATGAGTACCTGATTAACGCGATCAGCAGTTATTTCGCCCTCATTGAATTCTTCAAGTTCCACAGTTCCCTTATCTTCAATTTCGTCGTGTTTGATATTGTTGAATTCGGGTACACCGTGCTCTTCGGTATAGATACCACTCCATCCGGCAGGAAGGATGTCTCCGTCGTTATGTTCGTGATTTACATAGAAGAGAGCCCAGGCGGTACCATCGGTAACGTAATTGTAGAAACCATTGTCGGATACTATTGTTACAGGGAAGTTGCCTACATAAACCTCACCGGCCTTAACGTAGCCGTTGTCAGGATTCTGGGCATCTTTGAGTACATCAGCAAGAGTAGCATATTTTACAAAAACTGTAAACTTTTCAGAACCTGCAATCCATTCGCCTTCTACAGCATCCCAAGCAGCGATAACTTTTACAGAACCGGGTTTAAGAGCGGTAATGGTATTTGTAGCTTTGTCGATAGAGATTTTGTCTCCTTCGAAAGTATAGCGGATTTCGGGGTGACTTTCGCCTAAATCAAGCTTAAGATCTTCTCCAATATTAAGCATGAAATCGTTAAATGCTGAAGGCTCGAAGATTTCACCGAGTAAGTCGCTTGCCTTTGCGTAAGTAACTTTTATGTTAGAGAAACGAACTTGTGAACCTGAATGGGTATATCTTACAATATTGGTGTCCTTACCGGCAAACCAAGTAGTCTTGCCTGAATTATAGTCACCACTTGAGAAGGTACCGCTAACAGAACCTTGAGTTACAGAAAATTCAACCGATATGAGGAAATATCCATTAGGCACTGAGATAGTCATCGTATTACCAGTGTAAATTCGAGCTGCTGTTCCTGAAGTGTAGTATGCAGGATCAGTAGAGCCGTTGCCGGTGGAGAACTCAAAGTCAACTCTGCCTACTTCATATTCAGTAAGTACGGTTGCATTATCAAGTTCGAGATTTGGAAAATTGAGAGATTCAGAATATTCCTGTACTTTAACTTCGACAACGAAAGATGCCTTAGCTGAAGTGTAGTTGTCGGTTTTTTCTGCCGTTACTGTAAAGGTCACCTTGCCGCGGGTTAGGGCGTTAATTTCGATGACATCATCCTTGAGAGTTGCAGTAGCAACGCTTTCATCTGATGATGAAAGCGTAAGCTTACCGTCGCCGTCGTAAAGATACTCTACATTGAGGGTTTCACCGATCATAACAGTGTATTCAGCGGGGTCAATAACAATGCTTGCTTCGGTAACACCTTCACTGCTTACTATAACTTTGAAGGAAGCTGAACCTGCATTCCAAGTATTCTGCTCGTCCCATTTTACAGTAATAGTTGCTTCACCGGCGTTGATACCTTTGATTTCGTTCGTAGTGATATCATAGACGGCAATACTTTCGTCAGTTGATGTAGCGGAAGTAAAGACAGGAGCGTCATTAGCTAAAACAAAATTCTTAGTAGTCCCTTTTACCAATTCATATGACTCATCAAAAGGATTGGGGAAGTCTATTGTGGATTGAGTGGTAAATAAAAGGGAATTCACAGCAAGGAATCCGTTCTTAGATGATTTTTGGCAATCAATTTCTACCTTGTAATATTGGTTAAAGCCTACTACGTCGGCCGGTATATCAAAAGTCCAGTCACCACCGGTGTTAAAACCAGTGAAAGCTACTTTGGTAGTTGCGCTTTCAGGAAAAGTACTACTCTTAGAAATAGAAAGGCTAACACTGTTTATTTTGCCGATATCTGCTGTTTGGATATATTCAGTGTTGATAACTAATTTTGATACTGCAACTGATACTGCACTATTGTTGCTGATGGAAGCTGTTGTAGCATTTTTATTACTACCACAACGAATGTTGGTCCATTGGTTATTGTTGTTGTTGAAACTTGCGGCTTTCCAAGTAGTTCCTAAGAATTCTTCATCAGATTCATAGCTATTTGTATAAGACGAAATTTTGGGCCAAAAACTCGAAGTTGTTAAAGTCTCTACGGCCTCAGCAGCAAACGCCGAGGTCGTGGCGAAGACTGCTAATAGAGAAAGTAAAAATTTTTTCATAAAGATATTGGATTGGTTAATAATTATTGTCTTGAAGTTGTGTAAGGTTGTGTAAGGTTGTCATGGCAGGGAGAGGGTAAAATACAATAAGGTATAGTGGCTTGGGCGGTGAATCCTATGGATAAGCCGCTGATATAATAGCAATTACAGCCCTTACGGGCGATAGGTGACATGACCTTCATACCAACACGTATTTCACACTGCGTTTCTATGCCGCAAAGATATAATATTTTTTTGTAAATCCGTGCTTTAATTCTGTTAAAATCGAGGGAGGGGGGTGTAGGGGTTAGGTTATAGGTT
>JAIDUB010000090.1 GCA_029060405.1 Duncaniella sp.
GTGGGCTCGTCGTTGGCGCGGGCTTTGTCGGTGCGGGGTCACCGGAGTTTGGCTATACCTTCTCGGGTGTGGGTGTCGATGGGTTTTAGGTTAATTTGCGAGGTGGGGGAGGGGAGGGCGGCTATTGTCGCTTCGATGTCGGCCGGTGAGTGGAGGTCGGTTTTATTGATGGCGATGATCAGGTGGCGGGTCGGGTCGGTGGGGAGTGTGTTTTCGATGATTCCTTTATCGGGTATTGAGGCCGGGTCAATGACAAGTAGTGTTATCATGGCGCGGTCAATGGCCTGCCGGGTCCGCTGAATGCCAATGCGCTCTATCGTGTCGTCAGTTTCGCGCAGACCTGCCGTGTCGATAAATCTGAAGAGGTAGTCGCCCGTCTCGAGGGTTTCTTCTATAGTGTCGCGTGTGGTGCCATGGATGTCGCTGACGATGGCACGGTCATCGCCTATGAGGGTGTTGAGAAGCGAGGATTTGCCTGCGTTTGTCGCGCCTACGATCGCTACCGGTATTCCATCTTTTATAGCTTGTCCGGCGGCGAATGATGAGTGGAGGCGTGTGACTTCGGTGTGGATGTCGTGAGCGATCTTGCGCAAATTTTCGCGCGATGCAAACTCAACGTCTTCTTCCGAAAAATCGAGCTCGAGTTCGAGCAAAGCTGCGAGGTCAAGCAGTTGGGCCCGGAGTTCGTTGAGCCGGCGTGAGTATGCGCCTTTCATCTGGGTGACGGCTATGCGGTGGGCTGCACGGGAATTTGAAGCTATTACGTCGGCGATGGCTTCGGCCTCGGCGAGGTCCATTTTCCCTGCTGTAAATGCCCGACGTGTGAATTCTCCCGGCTGGGCTAGGGCGCATCCGGCTGATATCAGGGTCTCTATGAGCCGACGCTGAATGTAGGCGGACCCGTGGATCGATAGCTCTACAGTGTCTTCCCCGGTAAATGAACGGGGTGCGCGATATACTGTTGCCACTGCCTGATCGAGCATTTTCCCGTCGGTGTCGACTATGGTTCCGAGGTGGGCGGTGTGGCTTGACGCGCCGGCAAGTGGTTGCCCTTGCCAGATGCTATCGGTTATATCGATTGCGTGAGGACCCGATATGCGGGCCACTGCTATGCCGCCTATGCCGGGCGGGGTGGATATGGCGCAGATTGTGGTGTTGTCGGTTGTCATTTTCGGGGCGTTTTCAGTGTGCTCCAATAGTGGAAATCGCATTGCGATTCTATCTCGTTTTCAATGTCATCAGGCAGCGCGGCAAATAGATCGAATCCGGTGATACGCTCTATCTCGTCGATTGTTACGGCCGCCTGTTGCATGCCGCCGGGCACTTTCCCGTTGGGCATTATGAAGCCTATGCCGCGCGGTCGGTCGGTATTAATCACAATCACGGCTTTGAAGAAACGCTGCGGGACGAATACCCGTGAATCGCCTATGTATTCAATCGGTGCGTCAGTTGTAATGGGGCCGCAAACGATATAGATATCGCCAAAAACTTTAGCCCATGTGCGGCATTTCTCTTCAAGACGTTTCCATGCTCCTGAGTTAAGGGCTTTGGCTTGCGGTGCGATATTGGTCATGAAGAAAGATTCGCTGATAGCGTTTTTATCCCATTTCATATCACCCGCCGGGGCCATGTGTCCGCGGTCGTAGCCTGAATAATTGTAGTCGTAAGATTCAGCCGAGCCCGGTACATTTTCGTCGGCGAAAAATTTGTTGGTGCGGGGTTCTTCGCCGTCTGCTTCATCGGCGGTGAGCTGCCATGCTACCCAGTTGGGTATGTGCAGGCGGGGATTGAATCCTATGTTCATGCCCGTGTATTCGATCAGGTGACAAGGTATTGATTCAGGTATATCTACCTGCATCAGCGCTGCTGTCAGTGAGTCGGTAGGCGTGGTGATGCGCCTTCCGTGATTGCCGGAGTGTTGTTCTGACCTGCAGTAGTTTATCGCCGAGAGAATGATACATGTTGCAAGGACGATCAGCAGGCGTATGGCCTTTTTTGATTTGGCTTGAGAGTTTCGGCTCATTAATTCAGAGTTGAATTGTGTTGATAATTTCCGATATGGCCACTATATCTGCCGGCGTGGTGGCTGACGTGATGGGCAGACTCACCACTTCCGAAGCGAGCTGCTCGGTGATGGGGAGAGGCTCGTGTGGGAGGGAGGAGTAACACGGCTGAAGATGCGGCGGAGTGGCATAATGCACGTCGGTGCCCACTCCCTGCTGCTTGAGCTGCTCCCTGAATGTGTCGCGCTGCTTTGCCGGCACACGTATCACATACTGATGCCACACACATTCATTGGCCTGCTGCGGTATCATCGGCTTGATTACCTTAGGATTGGTGATGAGCTCATCGTACATCGAGGCGTTGATTCTTCGTGTCGTGTTTTCTTCGTGAATATGTTTCAGTTTTACTCTCAGCATTGCAGCCTGAATGGGGTCGAGGCGGCAGTTAAGTCCGCGGTATATATTGTGATATCGGCGGTCGCTGCCATAGTTGGCAAGAGCTTTTACCGCTGCGGCAAGTTCGTGATCATGGGTTATCACCGCTCCGGCGTCGCCGAGGGCACCGACGTTTTTAGTAGGATAGAAACTGATGGCTCCAGCGTGGCCGAGAGCTCCGGCATGGCGGCTACCATGCAAGCCGTCGGTTGGCGATACCGCCCCGATCGCCTGCGCGCAATCTTCTATAATTATCAGGTTGTGGTTGATAGCCACGTTACGCAGATTGTCATCCCAAGCCGTGCGGCCATAGAGGTGAACCGTCATTATGCCACGAGTGTGTGGAGTGATTGCGGCTTCTACCTTTGCGGGATCGATGTTCATGGTGCATATGTCGGGGTCGACAGGTACGGGGATAAGACCGTTGTCGCTTACGGCCAGCAGAGAGGCTATATATGTGTTGCCGGGCACGATTATTTCATCGCCCGGTTTCATGCGCCCGAGTTCTATATATCCGCGGATTATCAGTCTAAGCGCGTCGAGGCCGTTGCTTACGCCTATGGCGAAAGGAGCTTTGTGAAACTCGGCAAGTTCGGCGTTAAAAGCTTCATTTTCATCTCCGCCTATATAGCGGCCCGAGCGTATCACTCTCAGCGCCGCGTCTTCCAGCTCGGTTAGCAGCGGCTCGTTAAGCAGGGCGAGGTCGAGAAACGGATATCTCATTTTATCGATAGCTTGAAGTCTTCATAATCACGTATATAGTCACTCTCGTCAAACTCAGTCGAGGTGAGCACGAGGCATACGGCCCCGGTGGAGAAATTGTCGAGCGTGCGCCAGTTTTGCGGCGGGACATATAGCGCGTTAAATGGGCGGTTGAGCTCGTAGTGACGCCACTCTGTCCCGTTATATAGGTTTACCCTGAAGCTTCCCGACAGGGCTATGATAAGTTCCTCCGATACTTTGTGGGAATGGCCGCCACGCTCCGCTCCGGCCGGCACATCATATATCCAGTAGGCGCGCTTGATGTCAAACGGTATGTTGCCTTTCTCTCCGCCCTGCGCGAAAGTGAGGCTGCCGCGCGGGTCGTAGATTTTCGGGAGAGATATTATGTGGGGTAATGCTTTTTCCATAATTGACAAAGTTAGTGAATTTATGCGTAACTCCGAGCATATGGTTTATGATTATTCCTTAGCAGTGGAATTTTCTGAGTGAGTTTCATGATGGGAATCGTGGTCCTTACGCCATTCCTGCATGTAGCCGGCCGTGATTACGCCCGATGGCATCGCGATGATGCCCACACCGAATAGCGACGATATCATCGAGATTATGCGGCCTATATCTGTCGTTGGGGTGAGATCGCCGTATCCTACGGTGGTCAGTGTCACGGTGGCCCAGTACAGGGCATCAAAAAATGAGCCGAAAGTCTGTTCGCCCGTCGTAGGATTGATGTGTGGCTCGGCGTTAAACATTATCAGCGCCGACACAAATATGTAAAACAGCGCTATCGCCAATACGCCCAGCAGCACGTCTTTCTCCTGTCGGAGCACCCTCGTGAATATTTCGATTTTTGACGAATACCTGAATATCTTCAGCAGCGCCACCAGTCGCAACAGTCGGGTCAGTCGCAGCAGTTTGAACTCGGCGCTGATTAGATCCATGCCCGATAAGATGCTCAGCAAGTCGATGATCGCCATAGGAGTGAATGGATATTTCACATAAGATATCCATCCCTCTTTCATTGTCATAGCGGCCGAATACCAGCGCAGCATATAGTCGATGATGAATGCCGTCACCGTCACAGCCTCGATGATCCGGAATATCGGATAATTCTCCACAAACATCAGCGGAACGATACTCCCGAGAATCATTATGAGCATATACCAGTCATATATTCGGCTGGCCAGCATTCCTTTGCGGTCGCGGTTTATGAGGTTGAAAATACGCTGGTGCAGATTCATGGACTTTTGTGTTTTGAGAAAATGATTGGACATGCAAAGATACAAAAAAATCCCCATCGTCAGCGCTAATACACCATATAATAGTAGAATCTCGATCTGCGGAGCGATAATATGGCGTCATATTCACCCTGAAGTCCAGTGCCTGCAATAATTCGCAATCTTAAAATTAGTTAAATTATTTGTTAGGATTTGGTGGATGAAGAAAAAGTTTCTACCTTTGCACTCGCTTTTCGGAGGAAGGGCGGTAATCGCAGGATTGCCTGATTGAAATGAGGGTTGACAACAAGCGGATGGCCGAAAGGTTCGCCGCCCGAATGTTAAACCGAGTTAAAAATCACCGAAAAATTTGCACGGTTGA
>JAIDUB010000091.1 GCA_029060405.1 Duncaniella sp.
CAGACTCGAACGCAGTAGAATCAGCGTTCGAGCCTTGATTTTTTGCCATCTTCAAGTTTTATCGGACAGCAATAATTAAAAAACTTCTACTATTACCTCCTACCGTAACCATAAAAAATTAATCGGGCTGATTCCTGCCGGAGCAAGAGTCAGCCCAGATAGAATTTTGCTAATAATAAACCTGTATCAGCCCTGCTGCAGCGGGGTCATGTGGTAACCGAGGGCGTTGAGCTCCATTGCCATGCCGGCGAGGTAGAGCTGATGGAGGGCGGCGATATAGCAGCCGAGGGCAGCTTCCGTGCCCGGCTCGACATGCTCATGACTGAGCTGCGAGTATACGCGCGACGCACACTCGGCCACAAGTTCGGTCACCTTCTCGGCCGCCTCATCGCGGTAGCCGAGGAGATCCTGCACCACGGCCTCGTCCATATTGTCATAACCGCGCATGTCGCGCAACTTCTCGTAGAGGTCTTTTTCCTTGGAGTAGCGCTCCCAGTCGGTATCCCAGTAATAGGCCATAGCCATGCCTATGAGCATCATCCAGCCGAGCGATACCACGGGATACTGCGCAAATTCGCGCGCACCGTCGGGCATATATGCGCGTGCAATCTCGCCCCAGCGTTCCTCCACGTCGGGACACTCGGGCACATGGGCGTCAAGCGCCTCCTTTTTCTGTAGAAAAGCGCGCAGATCCTCACCAACCTTATCTTCAAATTTCTTTACCAGTTCCTTGTTGTCAGTTGTTTCCATAATTCCAAAGTTATTTCTACTGATAATAACATCGCACGCGGTCAAATAGTTGCAACGCGACACTCCACATTCCGTGCCAACCGGGCAAGCCGCCACACAGAACAACTTGACGGGGGTGTATAGCGGACTTATTATCGTACTTTTTAAGGATTTACGGTTTTGTCATTTATCCGGCTGAAATCAGCCCTGCTTCTTTTTTGGCTTTCTTTCTCGCTCCTTAAATGGTTGGACACTTTTCAAGCCGTCAATATGTTCAAATAATTGAGGTTCAACATTGGCCATCATTGGGTCGAGTATAAAATCTATTCCCTCTCTACGAGCCAATTTTGCAGCGGGAACGAAATCAGAGTCCCCGGAAAATAAGACAATTTGATTAACGAATTTTTTTAGAGCTAAGGAAGCTATGTCAACACCGATTTTCATGTCTACGCCTTTTTGCTTTACAGATAGGAATACGTCATCCTCAGTTAAATCTGTAATTGCAATATTACCTTTCAGAAGCTCTTTAGTAGCAGATGGCCTAATCTCCCAGTGGCCATTATCCTTAAGTGTTCCAACTCGTAATGCAACTTTCCTTTTTTGTTTCAGCGCCTCCATCAATTCAATGCGAAATCTATACTCAGGGGTTTTACTGAAATCTACAGCTTTTTTACTTATGGGGTTATGTGCTTTCTTTCCTAAAGGCATGCAATCATAGTAGAAAATGCGATATAATACATTGCGTTTTCCAACATGTCTATGAGCCATTACGTATAATATATCGGCCACCTGAGCACCATTAAGATGTCTATCTTTATTATACAGCGCATTAAATCGCTTTACGAAGAAACCGCCGTCTATGAGTACGGCAATTTTTATAGGAGGTAAAGATTCGTTGTTCATAAATAATAAAAAAGCTCAAGGGTTGGCGAATCCATTATCAAGAGTTAGCGACAGAGCTGCTATCGGATGCGCGTTGCCATGAGCATAATCGTGGTTACAAATTTACCACCAATTTCTTTTAAAACCAAATTTTTGAGAATAAAGTTTGATTTTATGCAAAAAAGCGAACCGGAATTGCTTCCGATTCGCCTTGACGGGTGGAGTATAGCGGACTCGAACCGCTCACCTCGACACTGCCAGTGTCGCGCTCTAGCCAGATGAGCTAATACCCCTTTTGGTGTGTGCAAAGTTAGACCTTTTTTTCGTCCCGTGCAAGACATTCAGCCTATTTTAACATATCTTTACAATAAGCCTACTCAAATTATTATCTGAGAGAAGCGAGAACCGCCGAAAAGCCTGCAATTCAACACACCGGAACAAATGCATCTGAATAATTTAACTTATTTTTGCACCGCTGGGCAAGATTTTCCTTTGTCGTGCCGTTTTTTGGATGTATCTTTGGAGCGTACTTTTTCACCTTCAGGATTATGGCACGTGATTTACTCAACCGTTATATCTGGCTCGTCGACACCATCCGCCGCTATGGCCGCATCACCCGCAGCGAGCTCGACGAGTGCTGGGAGCGTTCGGGCCTCTCGGACGGAAGCCGGGGGATGCCCCGACGCACGTTCTACAACTACCGTCAGGCCGTCGAGGAGCTGTTTCAGATTGAGATAAAATGCGATCCGCGCACCTACGAGTATTACATCGACGAGGACTCCGGTATGAGCGGCGAGGTGACCGAGTGGCTGATGAACTCGGCGGCCACCAACGAGGTGCTGAGCAACTCTCGCGACGTGGCAGGCCGCATCTTTCTTGAAAATGTGCCCTCGGCCCGCGAATATCTCGCACCGATGATCGATGCCCTGCGCGAGCACCGCATCGTCGTGTTCGACTATCTGCCCT
>JAIDUB010000092.1 GCA_029060405.1 Duncaniella sp.
TATGGCCTTGTATGAGTGCTGATTATTCGGTAAATCCACAAAATAACATGAAATAGCTGACTTTTTCAGTGCCCTCAATAGATACAGATTCCTACGCTTTTTTCGTACAAACAGCAAACGCCAACGAGAGGATGACCGCGGTGAAATGTATTAAAATATGAGACGTCCTTTATTATGGTATGCTATTCTAATGATGTTCATTGTGTCAAATTCAGTGTTTAATATAGAATGTCAAGCACAATATTCAAGCCATCATGGAAATTTTTCTAACACATCTTATACAGCTTCCAAGAAATCTGGAAAAACTGCCGCCGCTAAAGTAAAGAAAACTTTTTTTGAAAGCGCTCTAGAAAAAGCAGAAAAAGGAGATTCCAAAGCAATGATTGATGTAGGTTTTCAATATCAGCTTGGTCATCAGGGAGGTACGAGGGACATTGAGAAGGCTAAATATTGGTATAATAAGGCTATTCAAGCTGGAAATGTTGATGGATATAGCTACATGGCTTCCCTATTTGAAAGTGACGATGAAGAAAAATATATTGAATGGCTTCGTAAAGGAGTAGAAAACACTAATGGTTATTGTTTTGTCTGGCTTCATAATGCGTATAAAAGAGGCTCTCATGGGCTCAGAAGAAATATGTCTACGGCTGGTGAACTTCTTCTTAGAGCTGGCGAAAAAAAATTATCACAAGCATTCTTCTATTTAGGTCTTGCATACAGAGATGGAAGTTATCCTAATATTCAAAAGAATAATAACAAGGCTATATATTGGTTCAAAAAAGCTTTAGATGACTTCTACGCTCGTACAAGGGGGATTGATGATGTCTATTTAGAGTGTCTAATTGAACTGGGAAGTAGCTATGAACCAGCTTTGCATGTCAAAGAATATGAAACGTGGTTAAATGACAAATCAACATCTGGTTATACCTCTTCACCACAGAAATCCATTATTTCCTCAGCGCATGATAGCGAATCTTTCAAAGACTCAAACTCTAAATCTTATATATATACTAAAAGTGGACGTGGTCAGTCTCAGAACACCGGGCAATGGACAGATGCAATTGGCTCAGAAGAATGTGTAGTCCAATTTACTGATGATGGAATCTCTGTAAATGGAATGTACCAACCTTATGTCAAAACATCTGGTATATGGAAAGTGTATGGCGGCACGTCAATGGGATTTGGAGGATCAAATACAACTTTCTACTACTATGTGGATGGAAATAAGAATATGAAACAAGTTTGTGAGTCTTCCTTTCCATATGGGTTTGATACATTTGTTTATCCAATGTCTCGTAATGGAGATCCAACTCCGATGGGAAATAATGTCAATAATGGTGGATATGTCAACAGTAATGGGACAAACAATAATTCCGGCACTGGTTCAGCTAAACAGCCTGCGCGTCAATTTAAATGTGCCTACTGTAATGGATCTGGACGAATAGAAAGAAACGACAATGCTCCTGCGTCATTTGGACAAACGAGAGCTAATAAAAAATGTAATGAATGTGGTAAGATATATGACCCGACAGTTTTCAATCATTATCATGTTCAGTGCGGACATTGTGGAGGAACCGGTAACGCTAAATAAATATTGAAACTTTAAACCGAATGGCAGCGATGCAAATAGTCACGTTGTTGTTGTGAGGACAACAGCAGATATAGATGTAGTTCATTGAAGCCTTCCACGCTGGTTGCGTTGACAGAAAAGCAGAGTCCTCATCAATGCTAATCTTCTAATACCAGCCTGTATGAAAAACTTTAATTTATCTTATCCTTGAACTCGTAGTGGCAGTTTCTAAATTAGTTACTGAAATATTCAGATATTACAGAGAGAAAAGAATAAAATAAGCTACGTCTTGGGGTGTGTCGAGAATTTGGCACGCCCTTTTTTGTGTAATTTTCTGCACCTAAACAGTGTCGGAAAAATAAGATTAGAAATAATTTGGAAAAGAAGAAAATAATCACTACTTTTGCAGTCGCATTTAACAACCATATCAATAAATCATTATCAAATGAATCATTACGAAACCGTTTTCATTTTAACTCCCGTTTTGTCTGATGTTCAGATGAAGGAAGCGGTAGAAAAGTTTGAGAAGGTAGTGACCGACAACGGTGCCACCATCGCAAATGAAGAACTGTGGGGCCTCCGCAAGCTCGCTTACCCCATTCAGAAGAAGAGCACCGGCTTCTACACACTCGTAGAATTTGACGCTACTCCCGAAACAGTCAAGAAGCTCGAAACCGCTTTCCGTCGTGACGAGCGCGTGCTTCGCTTCCTCGTGTTCCGCAAGGACAAGTATGCTGAGGAATATGCTCAGAAGCGTCGTCAGAACCGCGCCAAAGTAACCGAATCAACCACCGTAGAAGTAAAGGAGGACTAATCCATGGCACAGCAATCAGAGATCCGCTATTTGACTCCCATGTCAGTAGACGTAAAGAAGAAAAAATACTGCCGTTTCAAGAGAAGCGGAATCAAGTTTATCGATTATAAGGACCCCGAATTCCTCAAAAAGTTCCTCAACGAGCAGGGCAAAATCCTTCCCCGCCGCATCACCGGCACCTCGCTCAAGTTCCAGCGTCGCGTGGCTCAGGCCGTTAAGCGCGCCCGCCACTTGGCTCTCCTGCCCTACGTTACCGACTTGATGAAATAACTTTTAAAATCACAGGAACTATGAAGATTATCCTTAAAGAAGACATCGCCAACCTCGGCTACAAGGACGACGTGGTTGAAGTTAAGAACGGCTATGGCCGCAACTACCTCATCCCTCAGGGTAAGGCAGTGATCGCTACCGATGCCGCTATAAAAATGCTCGCTGAAGATCAGCGTCAGCGCGCTCACAAGCTCGCCAAGATCAAGGCTGATGCCGAGGCTGCTGCTGCCGCCCTCGAAGGCGTTAAGCTCACTATCGGTGCCAAGACCAGCTCTACCGGTACTATCTTCGGCTCGGTCAACGCTATCCAGATCGCTGAAGCTCTCGAGAAACTCGGTCACAATGTTGACCGCAAGCTCATCTCGCTCAAGGAATCAGTTAAGGAAGTGGGCGAATACAAGGCTACTATCAAATTCCACCGCGACGTTACTGTTGAGGTTCCCTTTGAAGTGGTTGCCGAATAATCTGATTTATCTGAATTATTCATTATAACCGAAGCGCCGGCTCAAGTGAGTCGGCGCTTCGTGTATTATACTGTGACCTGATTCCGGTTCATTTCTCTTCGGCCTTATACCGCCTGTAAGCATTGGCGAGGCGGGTGTGATAACCGCGCCGCGCGTAGGCAGGGCCGTTGTAACCGCGGGCGAAGGCAGCCCAGTTTTTACTCTTAAGATGCTTGAGCAGGTCAGTGTTTATGATGAATTTGCCAAACAGTTCAAGCTGGTCTCGCTCCGAGCGGCTCATGAGCTTCACGAAGTCGTCGATTGACTCGGCGCCGCATCGCTGCCAGTTAAAGCCTCCTATCTGAAACATGCCCCAGAATGTAGCTTCCACTGCAAGTGCCGAGTCTATGGCCATGGCATTTTCCAAGCGGCTGAACACTTCGGCCTGATTTCGACGTCCGCTCCTGAATACATCGGGGTACTGCGAAGTGTATTTGCCCAGATTTATGCCTCGCCGTGAGGCGAATGACTTGAACATCGACAGATCGAAATTCACGAGCGGTTTTCCGGGAGCCGAAAATCCCTGATGAGTTTTCCCTGCCTCTATTTCCACCACCGCCTTGATTGCAGCCACTTCCACATCAAGCTCTTGAGCCACTTTGCGGAAATCATCGTCGGTAAGCCGGTGAATCGAATCAGGATGGAAAAACTGTTCCCACGGATACGGCACCTCGATGTAAAATGAGTCGAGGTCGAAAGGCGAGTGTGAAAATGCCGCGGGCAGACATGTGGTAGCCAGCAGACCCAAGATGCTGAAACGGGAGAGTGATCTCATGGTTAAATAAATCCCCCGCTGCCCTAAGCAGCGGGGGAATAAATAAGGATATTACTATTATTTTTTCGATGATTCGGCTACCTTGGTAAGCACGAGCTTGAGGTGATCCCAGAATTTCTGCACGGTAGGAATCAGCATGCGCTCCGAAGGTGAGTGAACGTCGCGGAGAGTGGGACCAAACGATACCATGTCGAGATGCGGGAACTTGGTAAGGAAAAGACCGCATTCCAGTCCGGCATGGATTGCCTTGATGGCCGGCTCAACGCCGAAAAGTTCCTTGTAAGCGTCGCGGGCCACATGCATGATGGGCGAATCCATATTGGGAGCCCATCCGGGATAGCCTTCTCCATGGGTCACGGTTGCACCGGCGAGAAGGAACAGTGCCTCGATCTGCATGGCGATATCCCACTTGCGGGATTCAACCGAGCTGCGCTGGCTGGTTACAACCTCGATGGTGTTTTCGGGACGCATCTTGACCGACGCAAGGTTAGTGGAAGTCTCCACGAGACCCTCGAGTTCGCGGCTCATTGACATCACTCCGTGAGGAGAGGCGTAGAGAGAGCGGATGAGGTTGACGGTAGTGGTCTGATCAAGTACGAAATCAGGCTTGTCGACGGTTTCCATTGTTATCTTCATGCCGGTTTCGAGACCTTTGAATTCATTTTCAACCTCGGCGATAAACTTGTTGAGCATCACGCGCACCTGTTCTTTCTTGGAGGTGTGCACGCCTATTACGGCGTGAGCCGCACGAGGAATAGCGTTGCGCAGATTTCCGCCGTCGATTTCCGATATAGCTACCTCATATTTGCTCTGAACGTTGAAGAGGAAACGGGCGAGGAGCTTGTTGGCGTTGGCGCGTCCGAGGTGTATGTCACCGCCCGAGTGACCGCCGAGCAGCCCCTCGAGGGCTATGCGGAAGTAAAGGAAGTCAACGGGAGCGTAGGAGCGGCTGTACTTGAACGTACATACGGTATCGACACCGCCGGCGCAACCCACGAAGATTTCACCGTCGTCCTCGGAGTCGAGATTAAGCAGTATGTTGCCGGTGATCATGTCTTTGCCTACATTGAAAGCTCCTGTCATACCGGTCTCCTCATCTACGGTAAAGAAAGCCTCGATAGGACCGTGGACGTAGCTGTCATCGATAAGCGCTGCAAGCGAAGCCGCGACACCTATACCGTTATCGGCTCCGAGTGTGGTACCTTTGGTGCGTACCCAGTCACCGTCTACCACTGCAGGGATGGGCATGGTGGTGAAATCGAAACTCTTGTCGTTGCTCTCGCACACCATATCCATGTGTCCCTGAAGCACCACCGTCGGGGCATTTTCATATCCCTTTGTGGCGGGTGCGAGTATCATCACGTTGCCGGCCTTGTCGGTCTTGGCCTCGAGATTGTGTTTCTTTGCGAAATCGAGAAGATACTGACGGATTTTTTCTTCCTTCTTGGAGGGGCGGGGTATCTTGGTGATGTCTTCAAAAATGCTGAAGACGAGTGCGGGTTGCAAGTCTTTTATGTCCATAATATATTGTTTTGATGATTAATATTTCAATGTCGGTCAGAACGTGTCTCAGCATCGGGCATTTGTGATGCTGACCCCGATTCAGATTGCTAAGTTAGAAAATATAATTGATTTTGCACGCATAAAGTTCAAAAAAAATTCCGCGGCGGCATGTGATTGCAACCGTGTTGCAGGGTTTGCAGCAGGTGCCGGTTTAACACTCATTGTGATATTTGGCAAATAATGTTAAATCCGGCCTTATCATCAGTGTCAAGGGTTAAAAAATACGATGAGATGGCCGATATTTAAGTGCAATTTGCTACATTTGTACCACAAAAAGCTAACCATGACAAAAAGCATCATCGTCATATCTCTTGCCATACTTTTCATTGCGGTGGCAGTATTGCTGCTCGGTGTTAAGGTATTTTTCAAAAAGGGAGGCCGGTTTCCGTCGGGTCATGCCCACGATATACCGGCGCTGCGCGATAAGGGTATCACCTGCGCGTCAGGTCGCGACGATAATGCGTGAACACTGTCGAAACTCTTGACCTGAAACGAAAATTCAATTAAAAACTTTACTTTTTATTACCATCTCATGAAAAAAACAGCAATCACGGCCTTAGGCTTGATCCTCGCACTCGGCTCTGCCATATCCTGCACCAGTCAACCCGCTGCCAAAGGTACTGACGCACCTGCGAAGGCCGACACCGTGTCAGCTACCGACGCTCCCTCGACCCTCAACATCCGCTATATCGACGGCGACTCTCTCGCGGCTAAATATAATCTTGCCAAGGACTTCAACGAGGCTTATATCCGCTCTCTCTCCCGCCTCGAGCAAGCCCGACAGACAAAGGCCAACGAAATCAACCGCTTCGGAAATCAGATACAGCAGCGCATGCAGTCAAACGGCTATCTCTCGGAAGCTACTTATAACGCCGATGTACAGAAGCTCCAGAAAATGCAGGCCGATGCCGAGAACTATATCGCCAATCTCAGCCGCAGCGCTGAAAATGAACTCGCCCAGCAGCAGCTCCAGCTCCACGATTCGATCGAGAACTACATTCTCATCTATAACTCTACCCGTGGCTACGATGCTATCCTGCTCAAGCAGGCCGGCCTGTATTTCAATCCCGCGCTTGATATCACCGATGAGATTGTAGAAGGCCTCAACGCCCGCTACAACAAGGTTGCCGAGAAGAACTGATACCGGACTTTACAGTCACGTATCGGTCACGGCAGGCTCATACCCTGCACATCCTGACGCAATAATCCATCATGCCCCGCATGCCCGCTTAAAGCATTTGCGGGGCTTATATTTCTGAGACAGCGCCCTATGTAAGCGCTCTCTGTTTCAACGTGCTTTCCAAGATTTTACCATTTACCGTTCATGCGTACCAAGTCATCGTTTCTCGCCGCTATTATAGCCCTGATACTTTTCCCGGTATCGATTAAGGCCGAGTCAACCGATTCAATATATTACCGACAACTACAGCAGCAGCTTGAGGCTGCGCCTTTCGGTGCCGACTCCATAGCGATACTCAATAATATGTTTGACCTCGTGGTTCAGCCCCGGTCGCTGCGTAATCACATAGGCGAGACAATCATAGGAGTGGCTGACCGCAATGGCCTTGACGCGACCTCGTTTGACGTCATTCGCCGGTTGGTTAATTTCAATTATGGCGACAAGGCCTACATGGACTCGATGCTTGCCGTCACGGAGAGCTATCCGGAATCGGCTGACCGTAATATCACCATGGCATTCATTACCATGATGCGCAACAACAGTGATCTGAAATCGCTCAACGATTCGGTAAAGACCCGCAATATTTCCAAGCTTGCTAAAGAGTTCTCGGAAAATCCGCCGGCTTCGGCGCTTGATCGCATCGTGAAACTTCATGCTCTGTGTCTGCTCCTTGGCGACAGCTATCAGTCTGATCTCGTAGGAAAATACATGCAGCGGCTCGGCTCTCTTGTAGAGGAGCTCCCCGACGAGGCGATGGCTATTAAAAATCTGTATTACGTGCAGGCTGCGCTGACATTCGTGCAGTGCGGCATGCCCGAGCAGGCTATAGCCGCCGACGAGAAATTGCTGCAGATCATAGGGCAGCTTGAGACCAACTATAAGCTTCAGGGACGTAAGTATGTGAATTACGATGCCAATAAATATATCATTTACACCCGTCTGCTTTCATCCTATCCTTATCTTGACAGGGCTGATATAGAGAAATATTATGAGAGGGCTGTGAATATAGCAAAGACCGATACACGTGCCGGTGCGACTTGGGCCCGACGCCCTGACGCGGCCGTTTATTACGCCATGGCTAATAAAGACTATGAAACGGCGGTGGAACTGCTCCCGAAAATAATTCAGAATACGTCCGACTCATGGAGTCGCCGACGTTTTCTGCGTCTTATGATCGATGCCTCGCGCAAACTTGACCGGAAAGACCTGCTTTTGCCCGCGCTTTCCGAATACTCGGCCATGACCGACGAGCTGCTTAAACAGCACATCTCGTCGATTTACCGCGAGATGCAGATTGCTTATGATATGTATGACCTCGAGGATGAGTTCAATACCCTTAAAGCGGAAAAAGATAATACGGAAAGACGTCTCAACCGCAATCTTATCATATTGTCGTCCATCACCACGCTCGCTCTTATCGCGCTGATTGTGGTGCTTTTCATACTCTATCGTCGCACCCGCACTCTTGCCCGCCGCCTCGAGGAATCCAACAGTACTCTCACTTCGGAGCGCGACCAGCTCCGTGCGCAGCAGGATGCCATACGTGTGGCTCGCGAGGAGGCTGAGAAAGCCAATGCCCTGCGCGCTCATTTCATCAAAAACCTGTCATCGGAAATCGTACCCCCGCTCAACGCCATCACCGAGTATGCCCATCTTCTCACCGATCTTATCGATGAGAATACGAAGCAGTACATGGAATCATACGTGGGGATGATCGACCTCAATTGTGACCTGCTACGCACCCTTTCTCAGGACGTGATGCTGCTGTCGGATATCGACACCACGCGACTGCCTGTAAATACTACAAATGTCGATATCGACCGCACGCTTGTTACTGCCATAGAATCGGCCAAAGATCTTGACCGCAAAGGCCTTGAGGTCAACTTCGTTAACGACGGTGTAGATTTCATGATCCACTCCGATCCCCAGCGTATCCAGCAGATTATCACCTATCTGCTTTCCAACGCATTTAAGTTTACCGACGAAGGATCGGTTACGGTGCGCGCTTATAAGTCAGGTAAAAACGTCGCCATCTCAGTCACCGACACAGGTATAGGTATTAACCACAAATTCAAGGACAAGATATTTGACCGCTTCTTCAAGATCTCACGCGACACACCCGGAGCCGGACTCGGACTCCACATTGCCCGCCATCTCGCCCGCCTGCTCGGCGGAGAACTGAGGCTCGATTCAGCCTATGAACGCGGTGCCCGCTTCATACTGACGCTGCCTGTAGGTTGATGTCCCGTCACGCCTTGCTGCGTGATGCCGATACCAGATATACTCCCCAGAATATCATTGCGACTGCCACAATCTTCATACCCGTAACCTTATCAAGCCCAACGGCTATACCCACAGCCGTGGCCACCACCGGCTGCACATAATTGTACATGCCCACCACAGCGGGACGCAGATTTTTCTGACCTATCATTACAAGAATATACGCCACGAAAGTAGCGCCGGCCACCACATAGGCTACACCGGCGATCTCTCCCGCCGTCACATCATGCCAGCGCGCTGAAAGGATACTGTCGGCCGAAAAAGGAAGAATCACAATGGCGGCAAACGTAAACATCCATTTCATAAGCGTGACTACCGAATACTTGCGGATGAAATTCTTGTAAAAAGTCAGATAACAGGCATAGCTCAGTTGAGCCGTCAGCACCAGCAGATCCCCCTTGATATTGTTACCTCCGCCGGCAGCCGTGCCGAGATTGCCGAGCACCAATATCAAGGCACCGCATCCGCCAAGTATTATGCCCGTAATTTTCCTGCCGGTGATAGCCTCCTTAAGCACCACGGCTGAGAGCAGAAGCACCCATAGCGGCATGGTAGTGGTGATTACCGCAGCTTCACCCGGAGCGGTGTGGCTTACGCCGAAAATATAGCAGCCCTGATTGAAAACGATTCCTATCAGAGCCGCGCCGAGAAGCCGCAGCTTATCACCTGCCGGAACACTCTCCTTAGGACACATGAGTGAATACAGCCAAAACATCAGCGCAGCCCCCACGATACGGAAATCCGTCATAAGCAACGGGCCGATAATACCCGCGGCCATCACCATCTTGGCCACCGGGGCCATAAGCCCCCACATCACATTAGCGCCGAGCATCGACACATGCCCCTTTACAACACTATTCATAAAGTCGTTGAACTCAAAAATCAAAATTACCCGCAAAATTACTACAAAAAATCTCAATACGGATTTGAATTGTGAAAAAAAACTCCTACCTTTGTACTCGCTATCGCCCGGATGGCGGAATCGGTAGACGCGCTGGTCTCAAACACCAGTGGGGCAACCCATCTCGGTTCGAGCCCGAGTCCGGGTACAAATAAAGAAGAGCTTTCAATCGCGAAGGCTCTTCTTTATTATTTGTAATTGTAGACAGTAAATCTGGCATAAAAAGAATGCTGAAAATCATGTGACTTTCAGCATTCATCTGCGTTTTACCGCTTTGTTAAGTGACCCCGGAGAGATTTATATCTAAAGGAGTTAACTCGGTTGTCTATCAGTACGTTAGAATTCTTGAAAATCATG
>JAIDUB010000093.1 GCA_029060405.1 Duncaniella sp.
CCCCTAACCCCTAATCCCTACCCCCTAACACCTAAAAATCTATCTGAACCAATACTCTCGGGCGGTCGTTTTAATGAGAGTAATGATTAAAATGCTCTCTGAAATGAAAACGACAAAGAAATTTATTTTTGCGGCTGCGGCTGCAATGTTTGCGTCGGTAGCCGTGGCTCAGGTGCCTCCCCGTCCTATAGAAATCACAACCCCCGGAATAGTAGTGGCCGGAAGCTACGATAAAGCCAAGCTGCCGAAAGAGGCCCACGAGTTTATCGCAAAGTATTTCCCCGGCGCCACGGTGGTGAAGTGTGAGCAATATTATGCCAAAGGCAAGGTGTCGGTAGAACTGAACACCGGCGTCGACATTGATTTTGACATGAAGGGCAACCCGGTGGAGGTGGAAGCACCCGACCGCGCCGCGCTGCCGCGCGAAGTGGTGAAGAAACTGCTGCACGACACAGCATTTGCCCGACTTATCGCCGACGGGTATGCCGATAAGGTGGAATCGATAGAGATAAAGCGCGGCCGAGTGGTGGAGGTGAGCGTCGACAAGCGTGACCCTGATACTTACATCTTCGATATCAACGGCCTGTTTATAGCTCTCGAGGATTAATATCTTCGGGATAGGTTACATCCCATAGATAGAGAGCCTGCGGGGGCATGGATGTGCCAGCCGCGCAACGGTCGCGACGGTCAATTATGTCGCGGAATTGCTCAACGGTGATCTTGTGACGCCCCACATCGACAAGCGTACCCACCACGGCGCGCACCATATTGCGCAGAAACCTGTCGGCTGTGATGATGAACACGTGTCCTTCGCCGCCGGGCAGTTCCACCCACTCGGCGCGTGTCACCCGGCATATATTGGTGCGGGCGTCGGAATGAAGTTTGGCAAACGATGTAAAATCCTCCGTATCAAGCAGCAGCGAGGCCGCCTCGTTCATCGCCTTATAGTCGAGCCCTGCCGGTGCTTTCCATGAGAGGGGATATAGAAACGGCGTCTTGACATCGGCGGCATAGTAGTGATAGGTGCGCGATGTGGCATCGAAGCGAGCATGAGCCTCAGGCTTAACTTCATCGATGGAATATATTGCGATGTCAGGCCCGAGGATGGAATTGAGGGCACGCACGAGATTGCGCGTGGAAGCCGGGGCTTCGGGCAGATCCACATGGGCTATCATGCGGCGCGCGTTGACGCCGGTGTCGGTGCGCCCGGCGCCGGTCACGGCTACTGGTAAACGCATTATGGTGGAAAACGCCTTTTCCAAGGCTTCCTGCACGGTGATTACTCCCGGCTGTATCTGCCAGCCGTGGTAGGGTGCGCCGCGATAGGCCAGAGTGATGAAATAGCGTGGCACGGCCTGTGATTATCAGTCCTTTTCGATATAGGTGTAACCGTAGAGTCCCGAGCGGTAGTTGCTGAGAAACTCACGGCCTTCCTCCGGAGTGATCTTGCCCGCTTTCATCGAAGCGGTCACCCACGCCTCGACGGTGCGCACGAGACGGCGTGGATTGAACTGCACGTAGTCGAGCACGTCGGCAACGGTCTCACCGTCGATCACACGGTCAATTTCATAGTGATCCTTGTAGACCGAGATGTGTACCGCGTTAGTGTCGCCGAAGAGATTGTGCATGTCGCCGAGTATCTCCTGATATGCGCCCACGAGAAACACACCGAGATAGTATGGTTCGCCGGGTTTTACGGCGTGAACAGGAAGATAGGGTGATGTGCCTCCGGCCACGGAGATAAAGTTGGCTATCTTGCCGTCGCTGTCGCATGTGATGTCCTGAATGGTGCACGTGCGTGTAGGCTTCTCGTCGAGCCGCGAGAGCGGGATGATGGGGAATACCTGATCAATCGACCAGCTGTCGGGAAGCGACTGGAAAAGCGAGAAGTTGCAGAAATACTTGTCGGGAATCATCTTCGATACCTTGCGCAGTTCCTCGGGGGCATGTTTCATCGACATGGCTATTTCGCCTACCTCGCGTGCGATCGACCAGAAAAGTTCCTCGATCTGCGCGCGGGTGCGGAGGTCGAGCATTCCGAGCGAGAAGCGGTCGAGCGCTTCCTCGCGTATCATGAGAGCGTCGTGCCACGATTCGAGCACGCCGTTGGGGTTGAGGTTGTCCCATATGTCGTAGAGCTCGCGTGAGAGCTCGTGATCATCTTCGATCACCTCTTTGGAATCTTTCCACAGCGGGAGCGACGTGGTGCCGAGGACTTCGAGTATCAGTACGGAGTGGTGTGCCGTGAGAGAGCGGCCGCTCTCGTTGATGATATTGGGTTGCTTAAGCCCGTTTTTCACGCACACGTCCACGATGGCCGAAACAGCATCGTTGGCATACTCCTGAATTGTGTAGTTCATGGAGCTTTCCGAGGCCGACGAGCGTGTGCCGTCGTAGTCCACGCCCAGACCGCCGCCTATGTCAATGAAGTCGATGCCGAAACCCATCTTGGAGAGCTGCACGAAAAATTGCGTGGCTTCGCGTATGGCATTCTTGATGCGGCGTATCTTGGTAATCTGGCTTCCGATATGGAAGTGGATGAGCTTCAGACTGTTTTTAAGGCCGTATTTTTCGAGATAGTCCACGGCTTCAAGCAATTCGCTCGAGTTGAGACCGAATTTCGACTGGTCGCCGCCGCTCATTTCCCATTTGCCCGAGCCCGACGAGGCGAGCTTGATGCGGATACCTATATTAGGTTCGATACCGAGGCGCTTGGCTATTTCAGCTATGATCTTCAGCTCGTTGATTTTCTCGACCACGAGAAATATGCGGCGTCCCATCTTCTGCGCGAGCAGGGCGAGTTCGATATAGTTCTGATCCTTATATCCGTTGCAGATTATGATGGCGTTTTCCTTTATGTTGGTGGCCAGCACGGCGTGAAGTTCGGGTTTGGAGCCGGCTTCGAGACCTATATCGTATTTGTCGCCGTGGCTTACGATTTCCTCCACGACGGGACGCATCTGATTGGCCTTGATGGGATAGATGATGTAGTTGCGGCCTTTGTAGTCATACTGCTGCGATGCTTTGGTGAAGCACTGCGAAATCTTGCGGATGCGGTTGTCGAGTATGTCGGGGAAGCGCACGAGCACGGGCGATGTCACGTCGCGCACCTGAAGTTCGTCCATGACTTCGCGCAGGTCAACCGGCGCACAGTCCTCTCGAGGAGTGACTATGACGTGACCCTTCTCGTTGATCGAGAAATATTTACGTCCCCAGCCGGGGATATTATACAGCTCTGCGCTGTCTTCGATACGCCATTTTCTCATTATGCTGACTCAGTGGAGTTGTTAAAATGAATTGATGATGTGAATGGATGGAGAGGCGGGTGTATTGTTATTTCTTCTTTTTTGAAGACTTCTTGGCCGACGGTTTCGCCGACGCGGCAGGAATCTTGAGAGTCTGACCGGCACGGATGAAAGTTGAGCTCTTCATGCCGTTGAGTTTCTGAATTTCCTCCACGGTAGTACCGTATTTCATGGCTATGCGCATGAGGTTTTCACCGCTCTGTACGGTGTGGCTGCGGGGAGCAGCAGCAGTAGACTTTGACTTGGCTGCAGGCTTCTCCTTCTCGGCCGGTTTGGTCTTGGCAGCGGGGGCTGGAGCCGGAGCGGCCTTTTCCTCAGCCGGAGCGGGAGCGGGAGCCTGAGCTACTTCGCGTGCCGGAGTCACGGTGGCATTGCTGATATCGACATTTGCGGCTACCTCGATGCGGAGAGTATCGCCTTCCTTGACCTTGCCGCGGCGCAGATCGTTCCAGCGCTTTATGTCAGTGGCGCTGACTCCATAGTGCTGGGCGATTTCGCGGATGCTTTCACCGCGCTTAACGACGTGAGTGACCGCACTCAGCTCGGGAGTGGGTACGTTGACATCCACATTGTTCTCGGCATTGAGGCTCTGCTTGCTGCTCATAGTGAGATTGGCGTCGCCGTTATCGTTGACCACGGCCGGACGCGACGATGATTCGCCCGGCTCCACATTGCTGCGGCGCGCGTAAAGCTCCGAGTCAAAGTCGAGGATGCGCTGCTCGCTGAGAAGATAGCTGAGACACTGCTGATAGGGGAGTGTAAGGGTGTAGGGGCGGTAGTCGCCGGGCACTATATCCTTACGGAACTGCGGGTTGAGCATGCGGATTTCATCGACAGGAATATTCAGAATCGATGCGATCTGATTGAAATGCACGTATTTGTTCACCGATATGGTGTCGGTCACAAGCTGGCGCTTCACGATTGTGGGGCGTATGCCGTGGGCCGGATAATAATTCATGACATAGTTGGCGGCGATGAATGCGGGCACATATCCACGGGTTTCCGACGGGAGAAACGAGTATATTTCCCAGAAATCCATTTTGGATGTAGGGTTGTCGCCACCGGCACGCCGCAGAGCCTTGTTGACGTTGCCCGGGCCGCAGTTGTAGGCGGCGATTGCCAGCGACCAGTCATGGTAAATCTCATAGAGCTGCTTCAGATACAGCACGGCATAGCGCGACGACAGGCGAGGATCACGGCGCTCGTCGATAAGGGAGTTGACTTCCATACCCAGACCTACCGCAGTGGTGGGCATGAATTGCCACAGACCCGATGCACCGGCTTTCGACACGGCATTAGGGTTGAGCGCGCTTTCAATCACGGGCAGATACTGGAGCTCGGTGGGCATGCCCTGCTTCTCGAGTTCCTCGAGGAATATACGTCCGTAGTAATTGTGAAGCGCGAGCATGTCGGCCACGAGAGAGCGCTTCTTGGTAAGATACATGTCGATGAACTTGCCCACGATAGAGTTGTAGGGCATCTCAATCTCGGTAGGCAGGCGTTTCAGGCGTTCCTCATATTCGGCAGCTGTGCCGGTATTTGTCACATCGTTGCTCTGGTCGGGCACAACGTAGTTTTTAAGGTAGAAATTCTCGGCGAGTTCGCGCGTGCGTGTCTCGAAACTTTCGGGAGGCACCACGTTGTCGTCGGTGATGGAATGCTTGATATCAAGAATCGACGGCGCCGCCCATGCTCCGGCTGAGAGCATGATCGACGTGCAGAATGCTATGAGATGATGTTTCATTATATATACTGTGAAAGGAAGAGGAAGAATCAGAAGTTAAGAGCCCATTGCAGTCCTAATCCCGGCAGTCGCGATCGCGAGTCGGGAATCAATGCCGGGCCGAGGTCAACGGTGAGGTTTGGAGATATGTCGAAGTGGGCCAGCTGAGCATCGACATAAGCGTCGATCATCGCCACGAGGTATAGTCCCACCATAGATATTATGCACAGGTCGCGGTTGCGTCGATAAAAATCCTTGCGTGATTTAAGGATGTTGCGCAGCCAAGTGCGGTCGAGGCTGCTTTCGCTTACCGTCGGGGGGAAGAAATCCATGTAGGAATTGGTCGACGGATCATTATCCATAATATCGGCATAAGCCACGGTATAGTCGCGGAGCATAGTGTTGTTCCATTGCGTAGCGTATCCCAGACCCATGAAACCGCCCACCACGATAGGCAGTTTCCAGTATTTTCGGTTATAGATCTGACCCAGACCGGGACACAGGGCTGAAAGCCAAACGGCGCGTGTGGGATCGGGATTGAATGCGAATCGTTTTGAAATCTGATCGTCGGCCAAGGTAGAACCGTCGACCGTGACTATAGCAAGAGAATCAACGGGGATGACCGCCAGTGAGTCGCCGCGCTGAATTATGGAGTCGAGGGCCACCACATCGCGGGCGCCGGCCTCTACCGAAAGAGGTATGGTATCGGGAAATTCGGCGATAGGCGAGGTGGCGCGGCGCTCGGGGCGCACGGGCTTCAGTGGTGAATTAGAAAAAATGTTAAAAGGGCATACAAGCGTGATGAAAATCACACTTGTCAGGACAGAAATTACTTTTCCTGATATGTTGGACATTTTTTCTATCTGCGCCGGTCGATGCGGTTAATGTATTGAAATAATGATGGTTAGGTCTATTTTAATCTCTATTTCCGACGCCGTTAAGCCTCGGGCGTAGAGTTTGCAGTGTCAAAGATAGTAATTAATCTTTCAAGTTCCGCCTCATTTTTAAATTGAAATGTGATTTTTCCTTTTCCGGCGCGGTCGCACGAGAAACCGACGCGCGTGCCGAAACGCTGCGAAAGGTGAGAGCGGAGTATATCGAAATCCTTGGCTGAGAAGGCCGGCTTATGCATATCGTCAGCCGGTTTTTCTGATGGAGTCTCGCGATATTTCTTTACGAGTTCCTCCACTTTTCTTACCGACAGGCCTTCTTTCACGGCAAGCTCATAAATCTTGAGCTGCAGGGCGGGATCGTCGAGCGACAGCAGGGCGCGGGCGTGACCCATGTCGATGACGCGGTCGCGCAGTCCGAGCTGCACCTCGGCCGGCAGCCGGAGCAGACGCAGGAAATTGGCTATCGTGGCGCGGTTTTTACCGATTCGCTCCGACAGGCGTTCCTGAGTGAGACTGTATTGCTCGATGAGTTTCTTGAAGGTAAGGGCTATCTCTATGGCGTTCAGGTCCTCCCGCTGGATATTCTCGATCAGAGCCATCTCGGTAAGCTCGGTATCTGTAGCTTCGCGTATGTAAGCGGGTATGGTGGAGAGACCTGCCATGCGGGCAGCGCGGTAACGTCGCTCACCGGCTATGATCTGGTAGGTGTCGTGACCTGTGGCGCGGAGTGAGACGGGCTGTATTATACCCACTTCGGCAACCGAGCGAGCCAGATCGGCGAGTGAATCATTGTCAAAGTCGCGGCGGGGCTGGTCGGGGTTGGGGTGTATATGGTCAATGGGAATTTCGCTGATCGCTGAAGTTCCGCGCGCCGGGGTATCGTCCATCGATATGAGTGAATCGAGGCCGCGGCCTAAAGCGGGACGTTTGGGTGTTGCCATGATATGATGAATGGGGTAAGGAGAAATTAGATATTTTTGGCTATGATTTCGCGTGCAAGCGCGATGTGGGAAGTGGCTCCGCGGCTCACGGGGTCGTAGATCAGTGCAGGTAATCCGTGTGAAGGAGCTTCGCTCAGACGTATGTTGCGGGGTATCACCGTATCAAACACCATGGCACCGAAATGCCCTTTGAGCTCTTCATATATCTGATTGGCGAGTCGAAGGCGGGCATCGTACATCGTAAGCAGGAATCCCTCGATTTCGAGCGAGCGGTTGAGTTTTGACTTGATGATGCGGATTGTGTTGAGCAGTTTCGTGATACCTTCGAGAGCGAAATATTCGGCCTGCACGGGTATAATCACCGAGTCGGCGGCCGTGAGCGCGTTGACGGTGATCAGGCCGAGCGAGGGGGAGCAGTCGATGAGTATGTAGTCATATTTGTCGACCACGGAAGCGAGAGCGTTTTTCAGTACATTTTCGCGTGAAGGCTTGTTGATAAGCTCGATTTCGGCGCCTGCAAGGTCAATGCGACTGCCTACAAGAAACAGATTCTCACAGCAGGTGGCAACCTCCGAACCGTCGACGGGATAATCGTCGACAAGACATTCGTATATCGACGAGGTCATCGACTTGGGATCGATACCGTAGCCCGAGGTGGAATTGGCCTGAGGGTCGGCGTCAATTATGAGAGTCTTTTTGCCCTCGGCGGCGAGAGATGCTGCAAGGTTGATGGTAGTGGTGGTCTTACCCACACCGCCTTTCTGATTGGCTATAGCTATAATTTTACCCATAATATCGGTTTGATGACGCAAAGTAACTTATTATTTTTGTGAAAATAAATGAGTAAAAGCCTAAAACGTGTGAAAATGTAGATAAATTGCCCCCGATGTCAATAACCTATTCGGCGGAATTTGATTATTTTTGCGGAAAACAGAGAATAAATCCCTATGACACCTTCTGAAGAAATCAAATATCTGCGTGACGAGCTCAACCGCCACAACCGTCTCTACTACGTAGAGGCCATGCCTGAAATATCGGATATGGAGTATGATATGATGCTCAAGCGCCTCGAAGCGCTCGAAAAAGAGCATCCCGAGCTCGACGACCCTCTGTCGCCCACCCACCGCGTAGGCAGCGATATCAACAAGTCGTTCACTCAGGTATCGCATGAGCGTCCAATGCTCTCGCTCGCCAATACCTACAATATCGAGGAGGTCGACGACTGGGCCGCGCGGTGCAACGACGCCCTCGGGACGGTAACCGACGGCGGATTTCACACCGTGGTGGGGGAGATGAAATTTGACGGAACGAGTATCTCGCTGATATACAAGAACGGACGTCTTGTAAGAGCCGTGACGCGCGGCGACGGCGAGAAGGGCGACGACGTGACGGCCAACGTGATGACGATAAAAAGCATCCCGCTTGAGCTGAAGGGCGACGATGTGCCGGCCGATCTCGAGATGCGCGGTGAAATTGTGCTGCCGTGGAAAGCTTTTGACCGGCTCAACGAGCAGCGCGCCTTCAACGAGGAGCCGCTTTTCGCCAATCCCCGCAACGCGGCCGCCGGCACGCTCAAACTTCAGAACTCGGCCGAGGTGGCGCGGCGCGGACTCGACGCTTATATCTACTATATGCTCGGCGATAATCTTCCAGCTGACAATCACTACGACAACATGATGGTGGCACGTAGCTGGGGCTTCAAGGTCAGCGACGCGATGAAGCGCCTCCATTCGCTCAAGGAGGTCGACGATTATATCAATTACTGGGACACGGCCCGCAAGGAATTGCCCGTGGCGACCGACGGTCTCGTTTTCAAGATAAATTCGCTGAAAGAGCAGCTCAACCTCGGCAGTACGGCAAAATCTCCCCGCTGGGCGATAGCCTACAAGTTTAAGGCCGAACGCGCGCTGACACGCCTGCGCTTCGTGTCGTTTGAGGTCGGTCGCATGGGTATCATCACTCCGGTCGCTAATCTCGAACCCGTGCTTCTGTCGGGTACTATAGTGAAGCGCGCTTCACTGCATAACGAAGATATAGTGCGCACCCTCGATATTCACGAGCACGATATGCTCTACGTTGAGAAGGGCGGAGAGATTATCCCCAAAATCACCGGTGTGGATAAGTCGGCACGCGAGCCGGGAGCCGCACCTGTTGAGTTTGTGAAAGTGTGTCCTGACTGCGGCACTCCGCTTGAACGCGTTCCCGGCGAGGCTTCATGGCTTTGTCCTAACCGTTACGGCTGTCCCGAGCAGATAATAGGGCGTATACGTCACTTCGTAGGTCGCCACGCCATGGATATCGACGGCGTGGGTGAGGAGATATCCGCTACGCTGTTTGCCACAGGACTTGTAAGGAATATAGCCGATTTCTATGACCTCACGGTCGAGCGTCTGATGCAGGTAGCCGAGCTCGGCCCGCGCACTGCCGAGCGAATCATGGAAGGCGTGGAGAAATCACGCGAAGTGACATTTGACCGCGTGGTTTACTCGCTTTCCATACCATTTTGCGGCGAGACAGTTTCCCGCAAACTTGCCCGCAGTGTAGGCGATATCGACCGTCTCATGGGTATGTCGGAGGCTGAACTGACTGCCATTGAAGATGTAGGTCCCCGAATTGCTGCCGCAGTGGTGGAATTTTTCTCTCTCGATATTAACAGAGATATAATAGCTCGACTCAGGGCCGCCGGCGTGCAGATGGCGATGCCCGAGAGTGACGATGAACCGGGCAGCGATGAGCTCGCGGGAAAAATCATAGTGATTTCAGGTGTGTTCGCTCATCATTCGCGCGACGAATACAAGGCCATGATAGAGCGCATGGGCGGTAAGAACTCAGGGTCGATCAGCAAAAAAACTTCCTTTGTGCTCGCAGGTGAGAATATGGGACCGGCCAAACTCGAAAAGGCTACCGCTCTGGGTGTACCCGTGATTAATGAGGATGAGTTCCTCAAGATGATCGGTAAGGAATAATGCCCCAGCTGAATGTAAATATGATAGCGCTGCGCCTCACAAGGCACAGCGACCGCCAGTCGATACTCACTGCTTATTCGCGTGAGGCAGGGCGGCTTTCCATTGCCATCCCTGCCGGAGCGGGACGCGGTGCCGCACGTATTCAGGCTCTTACCATGCCGCTGAGTCTGCTTCAGGGTGTGGTCGATGCGCGACCCGGACGCGAGATTGTCAATGTCAAGGGGCTTCAGCTCGCCGAGCCGCTCCACTCGCTTCATTCACATCCGGTCAAGCAGATGACGGGTATGTTTCTCGCTGAGGTACTTGCCTGCGTATTGCGCGACAATGAGGGTGACCCGATAGTGTGGAGCTTTATTGAGAGTGCTGTGAAAGTGCTTGACAGTCTGATTGATACCAAGGCTACAGCCAATTTCCATCTGTGGTTTTTATATCGTCTCGGCGCTCTCATGGGAGTGGAGCCCGACGTGTCGACCTATACCGACGGAGCCCTGCTTGACCTCCGCGACGGAATGTGGAGGCGCTCACCGGCTCTGCACGGAGAGTGGCTCGACAGGGAAGAATCGCGCGCAGTATGGATGCTGTCGCGTATGACGGTGGGAAACATGCACCGCTACCGATTCTCACGCGCCGAACGCAACCGTATACTCGACGGGCTGATCGACTACTATTCGGCACACCTTGTCAGCCTCCACCGCCTCAAATCCCTCGAGGTGCTGAGGATGATGCTGTAGATAGGTAAATGATTGCTCTATTCGGCTAAAGCTATTTCTTGGAATAATTCCTCGCTGAGTTCGTCGATAGAAAGATTTTTGACGTTACCACGGGCGCTTAGTTCGTTGCCTATTCGCGACATACATACAGCGGCGATAGCTTCTCTGTTGTCAAGCCGGAAGTGTTGACGAACACGGATAGTCAGTTCGGAAAGTATTTTTTCTGTTTTCATATAGCTTTTAATCAGGAAATAAAAAGTTTAAAGAATGTTTTGTGCAAAAGCAATATTGTATATAGGGAGCGCCTGAATAACGGAGTCGAGCAGCCAGAATATGCAGATTCTCAGGTGCGAGATAGTCTTGACCGTATTCGTCACGATATTCTTCAATCACAGGATCGACACTGGAGTCAGCCACAGGCCCTATCACAACGTCATAATCATGAGCGAAAGGTGGTGCGCATGATTTATCTCTACACATCATTACGAATTTTGCCCATTCCCAATCATTATGCCTGAATTCTTTGATTTTTAAGTGCGCGACACATTGCTTTCGGTTGAAAAAAAATGAATTAACTTCAGGGAGTCCGATTTGTTCAAGTTCGGCGCATCTTGTTGCCATCCTTACTGCACGCGCATAGTCGGGAGTAAGATAGAATCCCGCTCCGAAGTCTTTATAATGTCGCGAAAATGACAGATCAACTTCGGTAATGCGCCGGTTGCTTCCGTGATAGAGTTTCATAAAGCCCCGCCATTGTTTGCACAAACTCGGGATAGATTCAATGTAATATCTTCATATGAAAGACTCTGTTCGATGTCCATGTAACGTTCAAGATAGTCGAGGCCTTTGAATGTAGTAAGATAACGGAATGCTTTTGACAGAGACAGGTTTTTAACTTGAGCAAAATGATGAATTACTGACATGATGAATGCCGAAGTCTTATTATCATCAGCATTTTGGGGGATTACTTTCAACTGAAGCTCCGAGCCCATTTTACCTAATATGAATGAGGCAACTTCAGGTGTGATGGGGGCTCCGTTTTCTATCTTTGAGACGCGAGACTCTTTCAACCCGATAAGGCTCCCGAGTTGAGCCTGTGTAAGGCCGGCTTTGAGGCGTTCCATTCTTATACATGCGCCTAAGGTAGATTGTGAATTTTCTTTTTTCATACGAAATATCTTTAATCGCAAAGATAATAAGAACTTTCCAAATATGGAAAGTTCTTTTAATTATTCTCCAAACAGGATTTTTCGGTCGCGGAGGGAGGCGGGGACCGTGAGGTGCTCGGGAATGAAGCGCCAGTTGCGGTCGACGCGGGCGTCGATGCTGCCTCGGCGCTCGATTTCTTTCATCAGATAGTAGCGCAGATCTTTGTCGGTAGCAGTGAGAATACGGTTTTTAAGCTCGTGCAGCGGTATTCCGGCACCGCTCGTGAGAAGGTCGCCTCCGCCATTGGCACGATAGGAATTGACGGCAACGGTATAGTCACGTTCTGTAGAGAAGGGCGTGCCGTCGGCCATGGAAATGATATTTACTCTGCTGCCGTGGGGGCGTGTCACGTCGACGGTATATATGATTCCGGCCGCCGAGTCGAAGTTGTAGCTCGGATTTTTCAGCCGGGCGAAGTCGCCTTTGGCTGCGTTACCATCGGTAGCGAATTTCAGCAGGTGGTCATCGGCCGAAGTCATGGTCCCGATCCACTTATCATAGCTTTCTTCGAGATAATCCTTTATCTCATGGCCTGTGAGACGCATGGTGTAAAGCAGATTCTCGTATTTATAGAGTTTGAACATATCGTTCACTTTCACAGGTCCGGCCGCGATGGTGGCGTCCATTGTAAGCGGGGCGGCAAATGATATGTCGGCACCGCTGATGGCAAGCTGCAGGTCGTGGATGAGTGTCATGAACGATGACGGGCCGAAATAGGCGTCGCGCAGTGAAATGGTGTCGGTGGATACGGCAACCTGCCGGTCGACAAATTCGGTCACAGCATTTATCTCATCCTCAAATTCGTGCATGAACAGAGAATCGGGACTCAGGGATGAAACGGAGATAATGCGTGGCGTCACCGTCTTGCCCGATACATTTCCGTCATTGTCAAAAGCCACTGTGATATCGGCCATAGCCATGGCCCCGGCATGTGCTCCGGGATTGAGCACCGCCACATCACCCACGCTGTCGGCATACTGGTTGTGATCGTGCCCGAAAAATATCACGTCGAATCCCGGCACGAGTCGGGCTACCTCGGTAGAGGCGTTTTCCATCATGCCTCCGGTGATAACCGAGGAGTCTTTACCCGAATGAAAGAGTCCGACGATTATGTGCGGATGCTCTTTTTCGCGGATTATCGGAATCCAACGGGCTGCCGACGCGACCATGTCGTCAAACCTAAGTCCGCTCCACAGGTTCACCGGCAGCCACGCGGGGATAGAGGGCGTGAGCATACCGAGTATGGCTATTTTCACTCCGTCGCGCTCTATGATGGTATAGGGTTGCAGATAGGGCTCACCGGTGGCGGTGTCGATCACGTTGGCTCCCAGCAGCGGTATGTCGCCAAGCGCTGCACGGTAGCGGTCATAGACCGCGTGACCCGTCTCGACGTCATGATTGCCAATAGAGGCGGCGTCGTAACCGAGGAAGTTGAGCATGCGGGCTACGGGGTGAGGTGTCACTGTATCGATGAAATTGTAATAATATGCCGTAGGCTGTCCCTGCAGTATGTCGCCGTTGTCGAGCAGCACTACATTCTTTCCAGACTCGCGCAGTGAATCGACGAGCGTCGACACACGCGCGAGTGATCCTGATGCCTGACGAGCATTGATGAAGTCGCGCGGAAAAAAATTGCCGTGCATGTCGGTGGTCTCGAGCAGGGAGACGGTCACTTCGCGCGCGGCAATATTATTGAGGCTCAAAGCCATGAGTATCAGTAATGAGAGGTTTCGTATAAGCATGGTATCGTGATAATGGTATTCAGGCAGGGGGGAGATGACGTGTTACCACGTCTGATTCTCCCCGGTGAAGAATGCACGCACTTTACCCACGGGCAGCGAACCCTCGATCTTTAGCGGAATGCGGCGGTCGTCGAGTGAAAGCCATGCATTGATGGGAGCGGAGCTTTCCACACCGTTGCGGGTGAAAGTGAATGAGATATTGTAGGTATCGGTATCGACCCCGTTGGCATTGACCGAGCCTGTGCCGAGATAAGTGATGGCGAGGCGCTCTTTCTTGGTAGCGGAGAAGATATTGAGTATCACCTGCTGTCCGGGAGTCATTGACCCGAAGTCGATGGAGCGGATATAGTAGAACGAGCTGAGCATGTCGACCGTGGGACCTTCGGCTTCAAGCTGAAGGGTGGAGGTGGTCAACGGCTGACCCGGTTTCTTACGCGACTCGCGGTAGCAGTCGCCGTAGAACACGTCGCCGACCTCCGAGAATTTCACGACTTCTTTCTTATAGCGGTTGTTTTCGTGTGACAGGAAAGTGTAGAGTACCGGAGCAAGTGTGGCGCGCTGCATGGTGGAATAGAGTGTATCGCGCACGAGGAAGATACTGTTGGCCCACTCGGCGTTGCGTGCAGTGACCGATGCTTCGTAAAGGTCGCCGTCGTTGACCAGACTCATCGTGGCGTGGCCGGCGAGCTTGTTGATGAAGCCCCACTTATAGTATATGTCATAATTAAGCGACTCGTCGACGAGCGATATGAGGCCGGGAGTCTGCGCTGACGATGTAAACGATGCGACCAAAGCGCATAAAGCTGCTAATATTAAAGCCGATCTTCTCATAAATATGTAAATTAATATAGTTGTTAAACGATAATGTAACTTTCAATCCTTCAGCCGCATCCGGCAGGATTTTCAGTCCATGTCGTCAAACGGCAGTGTGGCCCGGGCAGCCTGACTGATGCGCTTGTTGCGCCAGCACTTGCGGCAAACGGCTATGTAGCGGTCGTCGCCGCCGATTTCCACCTGAGCGCCCTCCTGTACGAAATCGCCCTCCGAATCGATGCGGGCATTGATTATCGTCTTTCGGCCGCATGTGCAGGTCGACTTGATCTCGTCGATGGTGTCGGCTACCTCAAAGAGGCGGCGTGAACCCTCGAAAAGATTGCTCCGGAAGTCGGTGCGCAGTCCGTAACATATCACGTTGACGCCGAAGTCGTCCACTACATGGGCGAGCTGGTCGACCTGATCAGGGGTGAGAAACTGGGCTTCGTCGACAAGAATCCAGTCGATCACGTCACCTTCAGCCTTAAACCGCTCCCGGAAGTGGCTGTAGAGGTCGGTCTCGTGATAAATCCATTCACATTCTCTCTCGATGCCGAGGCGGGATCTGATCACGTTGGCGCTCTCGCGTGTGTCAATTACGGGCTTCAGACACTGATATTTCATCTTGCGTTCCTCGAAGTTGTAGGCTTGAGTAAGCAACAGAGCCGTCTTTGCCGAGCCCATGGTTCCATATCTGAAATATAACTTTCCTTTGCGGTACATAGTCAATTACTGGTAATATGATGAAATGTATGGCAAAGGTAGAAACATTTTGTCAATTTCAACCATTTCTTTGAAATATTAACACCTGTATGTGTGCGATGGTTTAAGACCCGGTTCCCCAATATTTGTTAACGCTTAGGCGGCCAATCGCCATGCATCTGCGTCCGCTTGTTTCGGTCACAATGCAACCGCATTGCTCCCTCACTGCGCAAACACATCTGCATAACGCTTGACCGCCTAAGCGTTAACAAATATTGGGGAACCGGGTCTAAGCGGTGAAATAAATATGGTCGCCGGCTTATGTGACTGTGGAAATTATACCGGCTCGAGCGATTATGTGATTTGAATTATGTGATTCGCATAATTTGATTTGCATAATTCACTCCGAAATATTACTTTTGTAAAAAATACTTTTTCATGTCAATACCACGCAATCCATTTATACTCGGCCACAGAATAGAGCGCCCGTATTTCTGCGATCGGGAGAACGAACAAAAAAATCTGACCACAGCCGTCATCAATGGGCGGAATGTAGTCCTTGTTTCTCCACGACGCATGGGGAAAACATCGCTTATATATGTTTCGCTTCATGACTCGAAAGAAATAGCCGATGAATATGTCACATTTTTTATAGATATATTGCAGACCAATTCCTTACGCGAGTTTACTTACGTGCTCGGAAAAGCTGTATTTGACACGATGCGGTCGCGTAGCGCTTCATGGGTGAGCGGTTTTCTCGCGGCGCTGCGATCACTTAAAGGTACATTCGGTTTTGATCCGCTCGCAGGTACACCTACATTTGATATAAAGCTCGGCGATATTCGTAATCCGGAGTATACGCTTGAAGAAATATTCGGTTATATGGAGCAGAGCGAAAAGCCTGTGATAGTGGTGATAGATGAGTTTCAGCAGATAACGAAATATCCCGAAAAAAATACCGAGGCGCTGCTGAGAAGTCATATTCAGCGCATGAGCAACGCATCATTTATATTTGCAGGCAGCGAGCAGTCGATACTTCAGGAAATGTTTGTGTCGTCAAAACGCCCGTTTTATAACAGCTCCGAAATAATGCATCTCGGGCCGATCAGCGAGGAAAGATATGTGGAATTTGCACGCGGTCTTTTCAGGGAGCGTGACAGGGATATTGATGAGGAAGCGATACTACGTGTTTTCAGCCTGTTTGATGGCAATACGTTCTATCTGCAGCGGACTATGAACGGAGCTTTTGCCGATACCTCGGAGGGTAAAGTATGCGGTATGGACACTGTTGTACGCTCGGTGAAAGCAATGTTGGCCGCCAATGAGGTGATATATCGTGAGATGCTGTCAAATGTAAGTATTAGTCAGAAATCCACATTATATGCCGTAGCGCAGGAACGTGTGGTGAAGAATCCCACCGGGAGCGCATTTGTCAAGGGACATTCACTGGTGTCGGCAAGCGCAGTGCAGAATGCGTTAATCAAACTCTCCAACTCCGGACTCGTTGTCCGGACAGAGGATGGATATAGTCTTACCGATCCTCTTCTGCGAATTTTTATCAATGATCTGTACTCGACGCCTGAGATTTGAAACCTTATGAGCTCTCGGTCAGGTGTCCGAAGGCCTGCCACAGAGGATCGTCGGGCAGGGGAGCGGTGATGTCGATAGTCTCGCCCGATACGGGATGGACGAATGTGATGCGACGCGCCATGAGCGAAATGGAGCCGTCGGGATTGGAGCGTCGGTCGCCATATTTCAGGTCGCCGCGCAGCGGACACCCTATTGCCGCCAGCTGCACGCGGATCTGGTGCTTGCGGCCGGTCTCCAGATTGACTTCAAGCAGATGGTAACGGTCGCTTGAGGCGAGGAGCCGATATGATAATGCGGCTTCCTTGGCATCCTTACGCGGGGTAGGCGAAGCATATGACTTATTATTTCGCTCGGTCGACGTGATATAATGAACGAGTCGGTCAGAATCGTGCGGCGGGCGGTTGCGCGTGATGGCCCAATAGGTTTTCTTAACCTTTCCGTCGCGAAACATCTCGTTCATGCGGGTAAGAGCCTTGGATGTCTTGGCAAACACCACCAGTCCGCCCACAGGACGGTCAAGGCGATGCACCACGCCGAGAAACACGTTGCCCGGCTTGTCATATTTTTCCTTTATCCATCGCTTGACGGTTTCCACAAGCGGCTCGTCGCCGGTCTTGTCGCCCTGCACAATCTCGCCCGGAGCCTTGTTGACGATTATGATGTGATTATCTTCGTAGACTACTTGCATTTGTCCATTAATTCAATTCGATCAGTGCAAAACTACTAATTAATTTCCGCCCGGCAAAATTATCTGAACGAGCTGTTATAAAAAAAGAAATTGATTGTCTCCCGACAACCAATCTTTGTTAACCTTAAATCTAATACCATGAAAAACACATTGCAAAATTATAGCTGCCGGTAGTATTCTGCAAATTTTTGATGAATTATTTTTGCGATTTTAACAATTATTTCATCTTTTTGCTTGAAATTTATGTGATATGGTTAGTTTTTGTTACTTTTGTGTTGTTTTAGTAGCAAAATGACACAAATTAAGCGCCCGCGTGGAATTCCATGCGGGCGCTCGGTAATGGTTTGATTCCATTCAGGAGCCGTAAGGG
>JAIDUB010000094.1 GCA_029060405.1 Duncaniella sp.
GCTTGATCAACTGGTAAAGCTATCGGTTAAAAATATTTCCAAAACTTCAAGAAACACTTTTCCCAACGGACTTGTTTGTCTTAAAGGCGTGGATCTCCGCCCTGAACTCGGCCGTGTAAAGAGACCCATGATCGAGGTTCCTCTTTCCGATTGGTTTCATGACGAATATTTTAAAGAAAAAGAACTTGTATACGTTGAGTTATGAAAATTACACGTTTCGTTTTTAACATGTTCGGCGAGAATACATATGTGGTTTTCGACGAGGATTCGCGAGAGGCGGCAGTAATAGATCCGGGTATGCTCCGACCCAACGAGGAGGAAGCAATCGCGAAATATATCGCCGACAAGCATCTTGATGTACGCCACCTGATCAATACGCATCTGCACCTCGACCATGTGTTCGGGGTCAACTATATAAAAGATAAATATGGTGTGAAACTTGAAGCCGGAGCCGATGACGCTCCGCTCCTCGATGATCTCAACGGGTCGGCAATGCGTTTCGGCATACGGAAAGATTTCGATAAAGTCACTTTGGATGTTCGGTTAAAAGCCGGTGAAAAAATTTTCATAGGCAAGGAATATCTTGAAGTTATCACTGTACCGGGTCACACACTGGGAGGCATAGCCCTTTACGCTCCCGAAAGCGGAGTGGTGTTTACGGGCGACTCTCTTTTCGAAGGCTCGGTGGGTCGCACTGACCTTCCCGGCGGAAATCACCCGACTCTGATAAAATCAATCAGGGAGAATCTGCTGACCCTCCCTGATGATACTATGGTGCTTCCCGGTCATGGCGATGCCACTACCATAGGTCGCGAAAAAGCGTCAAATCCTTATTTGGCATAAAGTCTTTCGCGGGCTGCCTGTACACGCTCATCGGTGATATAATCGTCATAATCCATGATTTTGTCGATTATGCCGTTGGGCGTCAATTCTATGATACGGTTACATACGGTCTGGATAAACTCGTGGTCATGACTCGAAAGGAGAATGTTGCCCTTGAATGTTTTAAGTGTGTTGTTAAATGCCTGAATGGATTCAAGGTCAAGATGATTGGTGGGGGAGTCGAGCACGAGCGTATTGGCGTTGGTCATCATCATGCGGGCTATCATGCAACGCATTTTCTCACCGCCCGAAAGCACCGATGCCTTTTTCAATACCTCCTCGCCTGAAAAGAGCATTTTACCGAGAAAACCCTTAAGATATATCTCGGAGTTATCATTAGAGAACTGCGACAACCAATCTACAAGCGAAAGGTCAGTATTGAAAAACATCGAATTGTCAAGAGGAAGATATGCCGTGGTGATGGTCTGCCCCCAGTCATAAGTACCGGCATCGGCTTTACGGTTGCCTGTAATTATTTCAAATAGAGCCGTCATGGCACGGGGATCATGGCTCAGGAATGCAATCTTATCGCCCTTCTCTACTTGGAAATTGACATCCGAGAACAGCACATCGCCATCGACGCTTGCAGTAAGACCCTTGACCTCAAGTATCTTATTACCGGGCTCACGCTCGGGCGTGAATATAATGCCCGGGTAGCGGCGCGACGAGGGCTGGATTTCTTCCACATTGAGTTTTTCAAGCATCTTCTTTCGCGATGTGGTCTGCTTTGATTTTGCCACATTGGCGCTGAAACGCGATATGAATTCCATGAGTTCCTTACGCTTTTCTTCGGCTTTCTTGTTGGCCTGCTGCTGCTGACGCAGCGCCAGCTGGCTTGACTCATACCAGAAACTATAGTTGCCCGAGAAAAGCGTGAGTTTGTTATAGTCTATGTCGAGAGTGTGCGTGCATACCGAGTCAAGGAAGTGGCGGTCATGACTCACTACAAGCACGGTATTCTCAAATTTTGAAAGATAATCTTCGAGCCACGTCACTGTCTCAAGGTCAAGGTCATTGGTAGGCTCGTCGAGAAGCAGATTGTCAGGATTACCGAAAAGAGCTTTGGCAAGCAGCACTCTCACTTTCTCGTTACCGGAAATATCACGCATGAGCATATTGTGCCGGTCCTCCTTGATTCCAAGACCGCTGAGCAGGGCGGCTGCATCACTCTCGGCATTCCATCCTTCAAGTTCTGCAAAACGCTCTTCAAGCTCCGAGGCTCTGATTCCGTCCTCGTCGGTGAAATCAGGTTTGGCATACAGGGCATCTTTCTCCTGCATTATATCCCATAGTACGGTGTGTCCGCGCAACACTGTTTCCATCACCGTGCAGTCATCAAACTTGAAGTGATCCTGCTCAAGTACACTCATGCGCTCACCGGGACCCTGACGCACGAGGCCGTGTGTAGGGGAGAGCTGATCGGAAAGAATACGCATGAGGGTGGATTTACCTGCACCGTTGGCTCCTATGATTCCGTAACAGTTGCCCGGAGTAAATTTCAGATTGACATCCTGAAACAGGACTCGCTTGCCAAACTGTATTCCTAAGTTTTCGACTGCTATCATCTCTGTAAAATTCTGTTCTTTAAGTTGACATTCCTTTTTGAGGGTGCAAAGTTACGGATTTTTATCGAATTTATATATCTTTGCAGACAATTATGGAAAAGGAAATTAAAAAGTGGAAGATACTTTCAAGCGAGTATCTCATTACCCGTCCGTGGCTTACTGCCCGACGGGACACGGTGGAATATCCCGACGGCCGTGTCAACGATGAATATTATGTGCTCGAATATCCTACGTGGATTAATGTCATCGCTCGCCGTAAAGACGGGATGTTTGTGATGGTAGAGCAATACCGTCATGGATTAGGTGAAGTGCTCGTGGAGCTATGCGCAGGAGTGGCTGAAAAGGGAGAAGCTCCCGAGGCTGCCGCCCGACGCGAATTGCTCGAGGAAACAGGCTACGGTAATGGCCGGTGGTCGTTGCTGACGGTGCTGTCGGCCAATCCGGGATCGCAGAATAATCTGTCGTACAGCTTCCTTGCCGAAGATGTGGAACTGATCTGTGATGAACAGCATCTCGATGACACCGAGGATCTGAACGTAAAGTTGCTTTCTTGGGAGCAGCTGTCAGGTATGCTTGCCGAAGATAAAGTAAGACAGTCGCTGATGGCTGCACCGCTCTGGAAATATTTCGCAACACATCATAGTTGACCTTATCATGGATATAACACCGGGCAATATCATGCTCATACTGGCGGCACTGCTGTTTTTCAGTGTGCTTGTAGGGAAAGCCGGCAGCAAATACGGCATGCCCGCATTATTATTGTTTCTCGGAGTAGGTATGCTCGCGGGGCAGGATGGATTCGGACTGAGATTTGACAATGCGGCTATAGCCGAGTTTATAGGCATGTTCTCGCTCTGCATTATCCTTTTCTCAGGCGGTCTTGATACCGATTTCAAGGAAATACGTACCGTACTTGGGCCCGGAGTGGTTCTTGCCACGTTAGGAGTGCTCATCACTACGGCCGCCACAGGTGTATTTATCCACGAAATTATGTCATGGCTTCTGCCTTCCTATAAGTTTGGATGGACAGAATCGTTTCTTCTCGCCTCAATCATGTCGTCGACTGATTCGGCATCGGTATTTTCGATTCTCAACTCATCGGGAGTAGGATTGAAGGAAAGATTAAAACCCACACTCGAACTTGAGAGCGGCTCCAACGACCCTATGGCTTATCTGCTCGTGATATTATTCATTTCCATAATAGAGTCGGGAGCTGATTTCAGCGGGGACTTACTTTTGGACTCTACTCTGAAATTTCTGCTCCAGATGGCAGGTGGCGCCTTGGGTGGTATCGTAATTGGATACCTGACGGTTAAGGTAGTCAACGCCTTCAACTCCTCCAATGAATTTTTCTATCCTATCATGGTGATAGCCTGCTGCTTCTTCGCGTTCACGCTCACTAATCTTTGCGGCGGCAACAGTTATCTGGCCGTATATATAGCCGGCCTCGTAGTAGGAAATAAGAAAACAGCTCTTAAACGTACCATCACAACATTTCTCGGTGGATTCACGTGGCTGGTACAGATTGTAATGTTCCTCACTCTCGGGCTTCTCGTAAATCCCGTCGAGCTGCTTCATATCATTTTACCGGCATGCCTGCTCGGATTGTTCATGATATTGATTGCCCGTCCGGTAGCCGTTTTCCTTTCGCTTGCTCCTTTCAAGCGGTTTTCGATGCGCGCAAGAATCTTTATATCATGGGTGGGTCTGCGCGGTGCAGTGCCTATCATTTTTGCGACCTACGCATTAATGTCGCCTGATGTTGAACATGCGCGTTTCATGTTCAATATAGTTTTCTTCATAACAATACTGTCACTTCTGATACAAGGTACTACCGTCAACTCCATGGCAAGTTGGCTCGGTCTTACCACGCCACCGGTGGAAAAGAAATTCAACATCAATCTGCCCGACGAGATAAAGGCGTCGATGCAGGAAATGACTGTAAGCGGCATATTACTCGCCGAAGGCCATACACTCAAGGAAATTGATCTGCCACCCGACACTCTCGTAATATTCATAAAGCGTGGCGACGATTACCTTATTCCTACGGGTAATACCCGGTTATATCTCAACGATACTCTCCTGATAATATCGCGCCATGAAAAGAGACTCCGCGACCTTGTAAAAAACATGAGATAACAATGCGTGACAACAGAAATGAAATTTTCCCTATAGTTACTCCCGAGGGTAAGGTTATAGGTTCCGCCACTCGAGGCGAATGCCATTCAGGCAGCAAACTTCTTCATCCGGTAGTCCATATTCATGTATTTGACCGGGATGGCCGCCTCTATCTTCAGAAGCGACCCGAATGGAAAGATATTCAACCGGGTAAATGGGACACCTCGGTTGGCGGCCATGTTGACTATGGCGAGGACATTATCGACGCTGCCCGTCGCGAAGCTGCAGAAGAGCTCGGGATTGAAGGCGGAGAACTCGTGCCTCTGGGCAGATATGTATTTGAGTCTGACCGGGAGCAGGAGTTGATAAATGCATTCAGACTCACGGTGGTATCTCCTGATGATGTAATACCATCGGCTGAACTTGACGGCGGCAGATTCTGGGAGAAGGAAGAAATCAAAGCCTCTTTAGGTAAAGGTATCTTTACCCCCAATTTTGAGTCGGAATTTATCCGTCTCGGTTTTGACCGCTAAACTTAATTACTGAAAAATATCGGAGGCTGCCCGCGTATATCCGGGACAGCCTCCTGACGTTATGAACAGAGGTTTGTATTATTACTCTTCGGTATTCTTCTCAGCATATTCCTTAAGGAGTTTTTCCTGAACATCCATAGGAACGATTTCGTAAGAATCAAACTTCATGGTGAACGATGAACGGCCGCCTGTGATAGAAGAAAGAGCGGTAGAATAAGAAGCCATTTCTTTCAAAGGCACCTTAGCGGTAATCATTTCAAAACCATTGTCGCTCGACATTCCCAT
Source organism: Duncaniella sp. (assembly GCA_029060405.1). Lineage (GTDB taxonomy): Bacteria > Bacteroidota > Bacteroidia > Bacteroidales > Muribaculaceae > Duncaniella. The sequence continues at coordinate 5,384 of JAIDUB010000094.1, forward strand.
AATCACGCCACGACGTCCCTGAAGGTCAGAAATCACAGCTCCCATATAATCGCTGGGCACAAGTATCTCTACATTGTAGATAGGCTCAAGGATTTTGGGCTTGGCAGCGCGGAATGCTTCAGAGAATGCATTACGGGCAGCCAGACGGAATGAGATTTCATTTGAGTCAACCGGGTGCATCTTACCGTCGTAGATACATACCCTTACGTCGCGGGCGTAGCTGCCAGTAAGCGGACCTTGTTCCATGCGGTCCATAAGGCCCTTGACAATGGCGGGAATAAATCGTGCATCGATGGCACCGCCTACGATACAGTTGTGAACTACAAGTTTACCGCCCCATTCCAGAGGTATCTCCTGTGTGTCGCGGATATTCATCTTGTACTCCTGATTGCCGAAACGATAAGTATCGGGGAGGGGAGCGCCTTCTTCATAAGGCTCGATGATCAGATGGACTTCGCCAAACTGACCGGCACCACCTGACTGCTTCTTGTGGCGGTAATCGGCACGAGCTTTCTGATTGATGGTCTCACGATAAGGAATCTTCGGTTCCTCAAATATGATGGGAAGCTTGTCATTGTTTTCAACGCGCCACTTGAGATTGCGGAGATGGAATTCGCCCTGACCTGACAGAATCACCTGCTTAAGTTCCTTGGACTGCTCGATAACCCATGTGGGATCTTCCTCGTGCATGCGGGTGAGAATAGTCATCATCTTTTCCGAATCACTTTCGGTAACCGGACGGATGGCACGGCGATATTTGGGATCGGGGAAACGTATGAAATCGAAACGGTAATCACAATCCTTACCGTCGAGTGTATTTCCTGTGCGCACATCCTTCAGTTTCACGGTAGCACCTATATCTCCTGCACAGAGTTTGTCGACCTGAGTCTTGATCTGACCGCATACACACATAATCTGTGCGATGCGCTCCTTAGAGCCGCGTGTCACATTATCAAGGTCTACACCGGGAGTCAACGTACCCGACATCACTTTGAAGTAAGAAACCTCACCGATATGGGGCTCTACGGTGGTCTTGAACATATAGAGTGAAAGCGGACCGTCGGATAGAGGTTTAACTTCCACGCCGTCGACTGTCTCAGGTGCGGGCATGTCGTTGACGAACGGTACCACATTGCCGAGGAATTCCATCATGCGGCGCACACCCATATCCTTGGCAGCGCTTACGCAGAATACCGGATAGATCGAGCGGTCAACAAGACCTTTGCGGATGCCTTCGCGCATCTCATCTTCGGTAAGGTGACCCTGATCGAAGAATTTTTCCATAAGAGTCTCGTCATTCTCGGCAGCGGCCTCCACAAGAGCATGATGAAGTTCGTTGGCTCGTTCGAGTTCCTCAGCGGGGATTTCTTCAATGGTAGGAACACCACCGTCAGGACCCCAAGAATATTTTTTCATAAGGAGGACGTCGATCATCGAGTTGAACTGCGGACCGGCGTTAAGAGGATACTGAATGGTGACGATTTTGTTACCGAAGTGTTCGCGAAGCTGCTCCATCACCTTGTCGTATTCGGCTTTTTCGCCGTCGAGCTGGTTGAGCGCAAAGATGACAGGCTTCTTAAGTTTCTGAGTGGTGCGGAATATATTCTGTGTTCCCACTTCCACGCCATACTGGGAATTGATAAGGATGACACCGGTATCGGTCACATTGAGGGCGGTGATGGCATTGCCTACGAAGTCATCGGCGCCGGGGCAATCAATAAAGTTGATTTTCTTACCCAAGAATTCAGCATACATCACGGTAGAGAATACCGAATATCCGTATTCTTTTTCTACGGGGAATGAATCGCTGACAGTATTTTTTCCTTCTACAGTACCTCTGCGTTTTATAACTCCACACTCGTAGAGCATAGCCTCTGCAAGTGTGGTTTTACCTGAGCCCTTGCTACCGAGAAGGGCAATGTTTTTAATTTCATTGGTTTGATATACTTTCATGATATCAGTTTTTATGGTTGGTATTAAATTTGAATTTCTCGTTTTATGCCGCAAATTAGTAATAAATTCTGAAAGATAAATACTAAATAAATATGTTTTATAACATAACTTTAAAATTTTCGCTTTTATTCTTTATAAATATATGTAT
>JAIDUB010000095.1 GCA_029060405.1 Duncaniella sp.
TCGCCGGATGATGGACTAAAAATTTGGCGTCCGAAGGCCGCCGAATATAATGGGAATCAACAAGTTATTCAATCGGCGGCCTTCGGACGCCAAATTTTTAGTCCATCATCCGGCGACGCCTTCGCAGAGCTACGGCGGCGCCGGTTACGAGTAAGTCAGCGCCCACGGGCGCTATTTGATTTTTGACACAGCCTCATTCTAATTGTTTAAAATACACTGTCTTACAATAGTTATTGACAATCGGGTGAAAATGCGGGCGGAATATTTGCAAAAGCCGCGGGAATTTTGGAAATTTGCAGTCGCTTTTAACCCCTCTAATCCTAAATGAAAACTTATACCTACGACGAGGCTTTCGACGCCTCTAAAGAATACTTTGACAACGACGAACTCGCTGCCCGCGTGTGGGTGAGCAAGTATGCGTTGAAGGATTCTTTCGGCAATATCTATGAAAAGACTCCCGAGGATATGCACCGCCGCATAGCTTCGGAAATAGTGCGCATAGAGAACAAGTATCCCAATCCCATGACCGAAGCCGAGGTGATGGAGCTTCTCGATCATTTCCGATATGTGGTGCCTCAGGGCAGCCCGATGGCCGGAATAGGCAATAATTTCCAAGTAGGCTCGCTCTCCAACTGCTTCGTGATAGGACTCGACGGCACGCCCGACTCCTACGGCGGTATTATCCGCATAGACGAGGAGCAGGTGCAGCTCATGAAGCGCCGCGGAGGTGTTGGGCACGACCTTTCGCATATCCGTCCAAAGGGCACGCCGGTGAAAAATTCGGCTCTGACATCGACGGGTCTCGTGCCTTTTATGGAGCGCTACTCCAACTCCACCCGCGAGGTGGCTCAGGACGGACGCCGCGGAGCGCTGATGCTATCGGTATCGATCAAGCATCCTGACTCGGAGAAGTTTATCGATGCCAAGCTTGAGCAGGGCAAGATTACCGGCGCCAACGTGTCGGTGAGAATCGACGATGATTTCATGAACGCCGCAGTCAACGGCACAAACTATAACCGCCAGTTTCCCGTAGATGCGGCTGAGCCCGAGGTGACGGTGCCTACCGATGCCCGCGCGCTGTGGAATAAAATCGTATTCAACGCATGGAAATCGGCCGAACCCGGAGTGCTTTTCTGGGACACCATCATCCGCGAGAGTGTGCCCGACTGCTACGCCGATCTCGGTTTCCGCACCATATCCACCAATCCCTGCGGCGAGATACCTCTGTGTCCCTACGACAGCTGCCGCCTCGTGGCGATGAATCTTTACTCGTATGTGAAGAATCCGTTTACCGACAAGGCAGAATTTGATTTCGATCTCTTCCGCAACCATGTGGCTAAGGCACAGCGCATCATGGACGACATCATCGACCTTGAAATGGAGAAGATCGACACGATTATCGACAAAATCAAGTCAGACCCCGAGACTGCCGAGGTGAAAAGCGCCGAGCTTCACCTGTGGGAGAAAATCCGCGCAAAGACACTCAAAGGCCGTCGCACCGGTCTCGGCACTACAGCCGAGGGTGACATGATAGCCGCGCTCGGCCTCCGCTACGGTACTACCGAAGCTACTGATTTCTCCGTAGAGGTGCACAAGCAGCTTGCACTTGCAGCCTACCGCTCGTCGGCTAAGATGGCCGAGGAACGTGGGGCATTTGAGGTATATGACGTCGAGCGCGAGAAAAACAATCCTTATATCTGCCGTCTTGCTGAGGCTGACCCCGAACTGTATGAGATGATGAAGGCACACGGCCGCCGCAACATCGCCTGCCTTACCATAGCTCCTACCGGAACCACCTCGCTCATGACCCGCACATCGTCGGGTATCGAGCCTGTGTTCATGCCCGTATACAAGCGCCGCCGCAAGGTCAACGCCAACGATGTGGAATCGCGCGTGGACTATGTAGACGACTCGGGCGATGCTTTTGAGGAATATGTGGTATACCATCCCAAATTCGTCGACTGGATGAAGACTCAGGGTATAGAAGTGAAAGATGACTATACTCAGGAACAGCTCGATGAACTCGTGGCACGCTCTCCATATTTCAAAGCCACCGCCAATGATATCGATTGGCTTGAAAAGGTGAGAATGCAGGGAAGGATACAGAAGTGGGTCGACCACTCGATTTCCGTGACGGTCAACCTCCCCGCCGATACCACCGTGGAGCTTGTCAACAAACTCTATATAGAGGCTTGGAAATCGGGTTGCAAGGGATGTACCATTTACCGCGACGGATGCCGCTCGGGTGTGCTCGTGGCTATCGAGAAGAAGAAACCCGAGGCTGCTCCCGCTCCTGCGCCCGACTACCGTCCCCATGTAGCCAAGCGTCCTATCGAGCTTGAGGCCGATGTGGTGCGTTTCCAGAACAATAAGGAAAAATGGATCGCATTCGTGGGATTGGTCGACGGCAAACCCTATGAAATCTTCACCGGTCTTGCCGATGATGAGGATGGTATCTTCTGCCCGAAATCAGTGACCAAGGGCCGTATAATCAAGGCTATCGATGAAAACGGCAACAAGCGCTACGACTTCCAGTTTATCAACAAGCGCGGCTACAAGACTACGATAGAAGGCCTCTCGGATAAATTCAATCCCGAATACTGGAATTATGCCAAGCTCATTTCGGGCGTGTTGCGCTACGGCATGCCCATCGATCAGGTGATCAAGCTCGTCAATGGTCTTGAACTCAATTCGCAGTCAATCAATACTTGGAAGATGGGTGTGGAACGTGCGCTCAAGAAGTACATTCCCGCCGGAACGGCTGCCAACGGTCAGCGCTGTCCCAACTGCGGACAGGAAACGCTCGTATATCAGGAAGGATGCCTGATATGTACCTCCTGCGGCACATCCAAGTGCGGTTGATACAGCTGCAAAAATAATTACGAGGGTGAGACACCGTAATGGCGGTCTCACCCTCGTTAAGTTTTTTAATATTGTTTATGCTTTTACGAGATTGATGGTTATGGTAAATGACTCAATGCCATCCTCCCACAGTTTGCCGAGGTCCTGAAGCGAAGTGATACCCAGAGCGGGAAACAGTTGTGTGGTAAGTATATCTGCTACCCCCGCATTGGCCGGGTCGGCAAGAAAATCTTTCAGTTTCACATCGAGGGTAGGGAGAGCGGGAGCGAGAAGGCTTACAAACGGGTCGAGCATCTTCTTGTCGATCACGAGTTTGAGCGAAGAACCTGTTGCCGCAGCTGCCACCGGTATACCTGTAGAATTCAGCGACTCGAATGTCGACATAAGCGCTTTGGTATCGATGCCCATAGCTGACAGATCGGCCAGCATCTTCTCGAGTTTTTCGGTCACCGCTCCATCATTGAGATTGGGATTCTTGCCGTTGTCAACATCGATTTTATAGCTGATATTGGGAATGTAAGGAGTTACCATAAGATAAGGCGAGTGACTGTACCAGAATACGAGATTCCTTCCAGTCGAGCCTTTGAAGTCAGTTATTGCCTTGTAAATACCATTGTTTTGGTCAATGCCCTCACGCATTGCACGGGCAAGATCTATAGTCGTGGAATAGTCGATGACCATGCTTCCGTTTTCCTGAAGGTCAAGGGCTCCGATGCAGTTGTAAAACGCCAGTCCACCCAGCAGACTCAATGTTGCGGATAGTTCTGCAGATTTCTCAGGCTGCCCTTTCAAGGCGATATCTACCACCACCGGGGCATGTTCAATAAGTTCGGCGCTTACAGGAAGCATCTTTTCCGGAATCCATTTACCCGTGAAATTGCTCTGAGCATCTGAGGTAAGAGTTGACGTCACAGCAATTTGTGCCTTTCCTGAAACAGACACTGTGCCTTTCAGTGCCATTTCGTATATGGATGACGATGCGTCAGTCTTGGACATGGGGAAGATTTCCGGTGGAGTGGCGAGACTTGTGCTGCCTGACAGTGAGAAGGTGCCTTCGCCTGATTGTTTCATATCTGCCGGTATCGTTATCTCAGGATATCCGGGAATGATATTACTTAAGGTGACAACAGCATCCGATTCGCTTCGGGTATCGACGGTCACCACTCCGTAGGAGCGATCGCCGTTGAATGTGACTACGGCGTCATTACCCGTGATGGGCGACGATGGAATCTGCTCCCAAGGCTGCTTGTCATCGCTGCACGATACTGACAGAAGTGCGCCTGAAAGTACTATAAAAGAAAGAAAAGATTTTTTCATGAGTTGAAACGATAGTATTGTTTATCTGTTAAACAATCACGACGCGAAAAAGTTAGGTCGCGGAACCTGAAAACAGTCCGCGACCTTTAAATATTATTCACGCAATCTTATTTAAGTCCGCAGGCATTGCATTTTTCAGAAATCATGGTGAAGAAGTCATTGCCCTTGTCATCAACGAGGATGAATGCGGGGAAATTCTCGACCTCGATTTTCCACACGGCCTCCATGCCTAATTCAGGATACTCGAGGAGTTC
>JAIDUB010000096.1 GCA_029060405.1 Duncaniella sp.
GTCTTCGGGTGTAAGCTTAGTCTCCCTAATCCCTAAAACCTAAAAACTAATCCCTACCCCCTAATCCCTAAAACCTAAAACCTAATCCCTAAAGCCTAATCCCTAAAGCCTAACCCCTAAAACCTAATCCCTAAAACCCAAAACCTACCCCCTAACCCCAAAAAATCCCCCAAATCCTTTGTAATTCATTCCACAATTACTATCTTTGCATGATAATCCGCTTAAAGTTATATTACCGTGAACTCAGTAATGAAAATGAAAATCCACAGTGAGGGTCGTAACATCCTCATAATCTTGATGATGATTCTTGTCGTCATCAATCTTTCGGCGTGGATGTTCATTCGCCCCGTGGCCATTCCCATCGTGTTCACTGTCATTTCGGCGGTTTTATATCTGCTCGTGATGAATTTCTTCCGCTCGCCCCACCGCAAGTTTACCGGCAACCGCCGCAATGTAGTGGTGTCATCGGTCGACGGCACAGTGGTGGCTCTCGAGGAAGTATTTGAGCCCGAAGTGCTTAAGCGCAACTGCATCCAGCTTTCGGTATTCATGAGCGTTTTCAACGTGCATGCCAACTGGTATCCCGTCGACGGTGAGGTCACGCTTGTGCGCCATCACAGCGGCCGCTTCATGGCTGCCAACCTGCCCAAGGCAAGCATAGAAAACGAGCGGTCGACCATTGTGATACGCACCGACGACGGCCGTGAGATACTCGCCCGCCAGATTGCAGGTGCCGTGGCGCGGCGCATTGTCACCTACGCCGAGCCCGGCGACCGCGCCACTATCGACGAGCAGATGGGATTCATCAAATTCGGATCGCGCGTCGACCTCTACCTTCCGCTCGACACCGAAATCCTTGTAAAAATTGGCGATACCACCACCGGCGGAATCACCGAAGTGGCTCGCCTGAAAGATATCAGTCATGTTTAAGAAAATCGTAGCCAATATACCCAACACTATCACCTGCCTCAACCTCCTTTCGGGAGCTATGGCGGTGATTTTGTCATTTCACCTTTCCGAGACATTCTGCGGGATGTCGGCTCTCGCGCTGGCGTTCATCTTTATAGGCGCGGCCGCGGTGTTTGACTTCTGCGACGGCGCTGCCGCCCGTCTGCTCCGCGCTTACTCGGCTTTAGGCAAGGAACTTGACTCGCTCAGCGACCTCGTGAGCTTCGGACTCGCGCCCGCCATGCTCGTGTTTAATTCCATGCAGGTCTACGGCTGCGGCGCATGGAGTTTCGCGGCTCTGTTTATTCCCGCCATGGGTGCCCTCCGCCTCGCCAAGTTCAATATCGACGACAGGCAGACCACCTCGTTTCTCGGCCTCCCGATTCCTGCCAACGCTATCTTTTGGATAGGCGCTCTCGCATGGGTCGATAGCCACGTGTTTCCGCCGGTTTGGGTCATGCTTGTGCTCATCGCCGCCACCGGACTGCTCATGGTCAGCAATATCCCCATGTTCTCGCTGAAATTCAAGAATTTCGCTCTCCGCGAAAATCTCCGCCGCTATGTGCTCATCATAGCCGCCGTTATCTTCGTGGTATGCGAGGGTGTGGCCGGACTGGCTTGGACCATACTTTTCTACCTCGTGCTTTCGCTCGTACCCGAGCGAAAGGCCGTTGAGGACTGATTTTCGTTTTAACTTCTCTTTTTCTCTCATTTTCATGGGATTCTTATTGTTTCTAATCATTTTCTTTATAGTCGTCAGGCTGGCGTGGCCGTGGATTTCGCGCAAGCTGCAGGAAAAGGCCGCACGCATGATGGCCGAGCGCATGCAGCGCGATTTCGAGCGGCAGCAGCGGCAGCATCAGGGCGACCCGTTTTTCTCGATGTTCTCATCGTTTTTCAATCAGGGACAGGCTTCGCGCCGGCAGTCGCCCGACCCTTCGGCTCCTGTGCGCCGCAAGGTGTTCACCCGCGACGTGGGCGAATACGTGGAGTATGAGGACCTCGAGGGCAACTACCACTATCAGTCAACCGAAACCCGCACCGTGGTCGAGGAATCGCAGATTTCCGACGCCGAGTGGGAAGAAATCCGATAAACCGTTATGGCTCAATATTATATGCCGCGCCTGTTCAGTTTTCTCCGCGAACTCGGGCGCAACAATAACCGCGAGTGGTTTCACGAGCACAAAGCGGAGTATGACGAACTTCGCGCCCACTGGATTCACGACATGGATCGCCTGATCGCTCTCATGTCGGCCTACGAGCCCGATATGGCTGCGCAGAGCGGCAAGGACGTGGTGTACCGCATATACCGCGACACCCGTTTCTCGCAGGACAAGACTCCGTTCAAGCTTCATTTCGCCGCCCTGCTGTCGCCCTACGGCAAGCGCACGTGTCTCGCAGCCGACTATATACATGCCGGCGTCAACGGCTCCATGACCGAAAACGGCTGCTACGGAGGCCTGTGGATGCCCGAAAGCGCCATGCTCAAGAAAGTGCGCAAGGCCATCGTGGACAATATCGAGGAGTTTGAGGAAATAATCAACAATCCCGAACTGGTAGCCGTGGCCGGTACCGCGATTATCGGCGACAGTCTGAAGACAGTCCCCAAAGGTTATGACCGCAATCACCCCTACGCACAGCTGCTGCGTATGAAGGAATTCGGCAAATACTCGCCCATGACCGAGAAGGATTTCAGTTCACCTTCGTGGGTGGAGCGCGCCGCCGAGACATTCCGCATCTTCAAGCCTTTCAACGATTTCATCAACTATTCCATAACCGAAGAATAACGACTACTATTCATGGCACTGCGTTCACCACAGGAAATACTCGAAATGTCGGTAGGAGCCGCCACGCGCAAAGCCGGGCTCGTCCGTCGGCCTCTGTTGCTTCTCACCCTCGCCATGATGGCGGGGGCTTTCATTGCCCTCGGGGGCGCCCTGTCGGTGATGGCAGGCTGGGGATTCGACGACATCAAGGCGATGCCGTCGCTCCAGAAACTGCTGAGCGGACTCACATTCCCTATCGGGCTGGTACTCACCGTGATACTCGGAGCCGAACTGTTCACCGGCAACAATGCCATGATGATGCCGGCCTTCATGCAGGGTAAGGTATCGGGCAAGGACGTGGCTCTTAACTGGGTAGCCGTATGGTCAGGCAACTTCCTCGGCGCCCTGCTTTTCGGCTTCCTCCTAATCAAGGCCACGGGCACACTCGACGCCTCACCCTATCGCGAGTCACTCATATCCTTGGCGCAGGCCAAGGCCTCGCTTCCGTGGCTTACGACCCTTCTGCGTGGCATTGGGGCCAACTGGCTCGTGTGCCTCGCCGTGTGGCTGGCCATGTCGGCCGACTCACTCGGAGGCAAGGTGCTCGGATGCTGGATACCGGTAGCGGCATTCGTGATACTGGGCTACGAACACTGCGTTGCCAATATGTTTTTCCTTCCCACCGCCATGATGCTCGGGGCTGAAATCCCGGCTCCTGATCTGTGGCTTAACCTCCTGTGGGCCACCGTGGGTAACATAATAGGGGGTGCCCTGTTTGTAGGATGCCTCCATGCCTATGCCCATCGCCCTATCGATTTATGATTTATGATTTATGATTTATGATTAAGGATTAAGGATTAATATTTTTCCACAAAAATTTTGTCTCCGGGCGATTCCATCCTTAATCATGAATTATGAATCATGAATTATGAATTATGAATCATGAATCAAAAGAATTTAGTATATTTGTAACAAAATATTCTTCATAACAGATTTCATATGGAAAAGGCTTTAACCTCCACCGACTTTAAATTTCCCGGTCAGACCGCTGTGTATCACGGCAAAGTGCGCGATGTATATACCATCAACGACAATCTGCTTGTGATGGTCGCCACCGACCGTATTTCGGCTTTCGACGTGATTCTTCCCAAAGGTATTCCCTACAAGGGACAGGCTCTCAACCAGATAGCAGCAACATTCCTCGACGCTACCGCCGATGAGGTACCCAACTGGAAACTCGCCGTACCCGATCCTATGGTCACCGTGGGTTACCGCTGCGAACCGGTGAAACTTGAAGTAATCGTGCGCGGTTACATCGCCGGCAGCGCATGGCGCGACTATCAGGCCGGAAATCACAGCATATGCGGTATCGCGCTTCCTGAAGGCCTGAAGGAGTGGCAGAAGTTTGACCAGCCCATCATCACCCCCACCACAAAAGCCGATGAAGGTCACGACCTCAACATTTCCCGCACCGATGCCATCGCTCAGGGTCTTGTCACCGAGGAGCAGTTTGACACCATGGCCCGCTATGCTTTGGCTCTTTTCCGCAAGGGCACCGAAATGGCTGCCGAAAAGGGTCTTATTCTCATCGACACCAAGTATGAATTCGGTCTGCTCGGCGGTAAAATCGTGCTGATGGACGAAATCCACACCCCCGACTCGTCACGCTACATATATGCCGACGGCTACGAGGAGCGCTTCCGCAACGGCGAGCCCCAGCGTCAGCTCTCCAAGGAATTCGTGCGCCAGTGGCTTATGGAACACGACTTCATGGGCAAAGCAGGACAGAAAGTGCCCGAAATGACCGATGAGTTCGTTCAGAGCGTATCTGACCGTTATATTGAGCTTTACGAGCACATCACAGGAAAACCCTTCGTGAAGGCCGACGAGACCCATCTGCTCGACCGCATCGAGAAAAATGTGCTTGATTGCCTCAACACTCTTAATCCCTGATACATAACCGCGTGAACTGCGAAAATATCAATCCCTACGATGACCGGCGTGAGAAGGGCGAGCAGGTTAAGGACATGTTCGACTCCATCGCGCCGGCCTACGATTTCATGAACCGGGCCATGACACTCGGCATCGACCGTCGCTGGCGCAGCATCGCCATAGGAATGCTCGACGACCGCACCTACGATCACATACTCGATATCGCGACCGGCACGGCCGATCTCGCCATCCTCATGGCTCACCGCCTCGACCCGATTGATGTGGTGGGCGTGGATCTGTCGGAGAAGATGCTGGCCAAGGGTCGCCGCAAAATCGAGGAAGAGGACCTTACCGATACCATTAGGCTGACACAGGCCGACTGCATGCAGCTGCCCTTTCCCGACGAGACGTTTGATCTTGTGACGTGTGCCTTCGGCGTGCGTAACTTCGAGCATCTGTCGGCAGGCTACCGCGAGATGTATCGCGTGTTGCGCCCCGGAGGGTCGCTGTGCATCATCGAGCTTTCCACCCCTACATCAAAGGTGGTGCGCCCGCTTTACAATCTCTATACGCGCCACATCATTCCCACATTAGGCCGGGCAGTGTCATCTGACCGCCGCGCCTACACATATCTGCCCGAAAGCATCGAAGCGGTACCGCAGGGCAGCGACATGACAGCCCTGATGGAACGAGCCGGATTTACCGACTGCACCTTCCGCCCCCTCACCTTCGGCGTATGCACGGTCTACATTGCCAAAAGGAATTGACAACTCAAAACTCGGAATGCAAAATTAAGGATGATCCATCCCCTCTTTTTGCGATAATCACCCGTAGACAAAATTTCTTCAGGATAAATCATTAATCATTAATCAAAAAGAAAGATGCGGAAATCGATGTCGTGGGACACACTCATAACCCCCCTGCGCTTCGGGCAGGAACATCTCGACGTGACCGAGAGCGAGACCCGCTCGGAATTTCAGCGTGACTATGACCGCATAGTGTTCTCGCCACCTTTCCGTCGCTTGCAAAACAAGACTCAGGTATTCCCTCTGCCGGGTAGTATCTTCGTCCACAACCGCCTCACCCACAGCATGGAAGTGGCCTGCGTAGGTCGCTCCATAGCCCGCGAGGCAGCCGCCGCGCTCAAGCGCAAATATGCCGCTGAGCCGTGGGTGGGTAAACTCGATGCCGCGGGCGAGATAGTGGCAGCCGCTTGTCTGGCCCACGATATGGGAAATCCTCCTTTCGGACATTCAGGCGAGAAGGCCATATCATCTTTTTTCAGCGAAGGCCCCGGACGCACTCTGCGCGACAGCCTCACCCCGGAGCAGTGGGCTGACCTTACTCATTTTGAAGGCAATGCCAACGCATTCCGCCTCCTGACCCACCGATTTTTAGGGCGACGTCCCGGCGGGTTTGCCCTCACCTACTCCACTCTGGCGTCGATAGTTAAGTATCCCTACGCCTCGCTGCTGGCCACTCACGGCCACCCGAAGTTTGGCTTCTTCACTTCCGAAACAGCCGATTTCGAGCGCGTGGCCTCACGCACCGGCCTCCTGCGCCTCTCAGCCCCCGGCGAAGCACCGGCTTATGCCCGCCATCCGCTGGTTTTCATAGTGGAAGCCGCCGACGATATTTGCTACGAAATCATGGACATCGAGGATGCCCACAAATTAGGACTGCTCTCCACTGAGTCAGTCATCAGCCTCTTCCTTCAGTTCTTTGACCCCGACCATCGCCGCCGCAAGATGGAATCGCTCGAACACGTCGACGACCCCAACGAAAAAATCGCCTATCTGCGTGCCTCCATCATAGGGGTGCTTGTGGAGCGTTGCGCCGAGACATTCGTTGAAAACGAGGAAGCGATACTCAGCGGCAAGTTTCAGGGACCTCTGCTCAATCACATCAGCGAGACCGAGCGACAGGCCTACAAGGCTTGCGAGCGACTGTCGTGGGACCGCATATACTGCGCCCCCGATGTGGTCGACATCGAGCTGGCCGGTAACCGCATCATCTCGTTTCTCATGGAGAAAGTGATTGATGCCGTGCTTCATCCCGAGCTTAATTACTCCCGCCTGCTGCTGGCCAAGATTCCCAAGCAATACGAGAAAACTCACACGTCGCTCTACGGCAAACTTCTCGCCGCCGTCGACTATATTTCGGGGATGACCGATGTATATGCTCTCGATCTTTACCGCCAGCTCAACGGCATGAGCCTAAAGATAAACAACTGACATGAAACGCTATATCATCACTCTGCTGATTATCGTGGTGTCGCTTGCCGCCCGCTGCGTGACCGTCGACGAGGTGCGCAACGTCCATGCCGCCGACGCCCGCCGCTATGTGACCGATCAGGCCGGCGCGCTCTCTCAGGAGACATTGAATCGCCTCGACAACGCCATCGACCGACTGTGGAATACCACTACCACCGAGCTTGCAGTGGTGATAGTAGATGAAGTCGACCCGTCGATGGATCCTGACCTGTTCGCCACCAAACTTTTCGAGAAGTGGCAGATAGGCCGCAGCGATAAGGACAACGGCATTCTCCTTCTCATCTCCACGGGCGACCGGCGGGCTGTGATACGCACCGGCTACGGCGTAGAGGGAGCCGTGCCCGATATCATCGCCGGCCGCATAATCCGCAACGATATGGCACCTTTCTTCGCCCGAGGCGACTACGATGGCGGCACTCTTGCAGGCGTGGCGGCGCTATCGGAGCGACTGAGCGACCCTGATGTGGCCGATGAGCTGCGGTCATCGATTCCGCGCGACTCCCGCCACAAGGGAGCTGAAGATGATATGTCGCTCGGCGATCTATTCGGCTACTACTTCAACTTCGCGATAATCATAGGCATAGCCGCATTTCTGTGGGTGCTTTTCACGATCTTCGCCACCCGCGGCCGCACGGAATCAGAGCGCTATCAGGCTCTCGACCGCATACGCGACACCGTGGCGGTGATAGCTTTCATCACACTTGGTTTCGGTCTCCCCGCACTGCTTCTTCTCAACCTGCGGAAGCGCCGCATACGCTATCACAAGCGCATGTGCAACAACTGCGGTCACCGCATGGAGCTGCTCGACGAGGAAACTGACAACCGCTATCTCACCCCGGCCGAAGATGCCGAGGAGCGCCTCAACTCGATCGACTACGACGTGTGGCTCTGTCAGCACTGCAACAATACCGAGGTGATACCCTACGTCAACACCAAGGCAGCCTACAGCGAATGTCCGCGCTGTCATGCCCGTGCATTAAGCCTCGTCGACTCGCGCACCACGCGCATTCCCACCACACGCACCGAGGGCGAGATCACCGACACCTACGCATGTCGCGCGTGCGGGTTCAATGATCAGCGCCGGCGACGACTGCCACGCCGTCAGGACAACGCGGCCAGTGCAGCAGCCGTAGGCGCCATTCTGGGCAGCATGCTCGGAGGTCGTGGCGGCGGAGGCTTCGGAGGCGGATTTTCAGGCGGCAGTTTCGGCGGCGGAAGCACAGGTGGCGGCGGCGCCTCAGGTGGCTGGTAAACAATCACATTAGTAGGGACGCGATTCTTCGAGGGCACTGAAAAAGTCAGCGATTTCATGTTATTTTGTGGATTTACCGAATAATCAGCACTCATACAAGGCCAT
>JAIDUB010000097.1 GCA_029060405.1 Duncaniella sp.
GGTTTCGTTTTATTCATAACTGTTTGATTTTCACCTATTAAAGTTACGAATAATTCTCCACTTAACCAAATTTTTATAGTACTTATTTTTCTTATAGTCAATTAATTAACCTTATCTTAGAACTACATGCTTCCCTCTATAAAATAGCACTATCTTTGAGTTTGCGTGCAAATCTTAAATGAAAGAGCCGTGTTAATCATGAATCATTAATCATAAGAGTCTTGCTATTTTAATAGAAAAGTGCTAATTTTGCGGGCAGAAATCTACTCAAAAATTCTACTGAAATGAGAAAAAATATTGTAGCGGGCAACTGGAAAATGAATACTACAGTGCCCGAAGGCGTTAAACTCGCCAAGGATGTCAACAAGGCTCTCGAAGGCAAGGACGTGAATTGCGATGTAATCATCTGCGTACCTTTCACTCATCTCGTACCTGTCAACGATGTAATCGACGCTGACAAGCTCGGCCTCGGTGCCGAGAACTGCGCCGATCACCGCAGCGGCGCTTACACCGGCGAGGTTTCCGCTCCCATGGTTGCCTCTACAGGCGCTAAATATGTTATCCTCGGCCACTCCGAGCGTCGCCAGTATTACGGCGAGACTTCCGAGACTCTCAAGGAAAAAGTAGCCCTTGCCCTTGAAAACGGCCTTACCCCCATCTTCTGCATCGGCGAAGTGCTCGAGCAGCGTGAGGACGGCTCTTACCTCGACGTGGTTAAAAAGCAGATCGAAGATGCTCTTTTCAACCTTTCGGCTGAAGATTTCTCAAAACTGATTCTCGCTTACGAACCCGTTTGGGCCATCGGTACTGGCAAAACCGCCACTGACGATCAGGCTCAGGAAATGCACGCTTTCATCCGCAAGACCATCGAGGATAAATATGGCAAGGAAGTGGCTGAAAACACCTCGATACTCTACGGCGGCAGCTGCAAGCCCTCTAATGCCAAGGCTCTTTTCGCTAAACCCGACGTTGACGGCGGCCTCATTGGCGGCGCTTCGCTCGATGCCGAGTCATTCATGGGTATCGTAACCGCTTTCTGATAAAATTACAACCTGTATTTCGATGAAGGATGTGAATGAGGCGACCACGATATGTTGCCGCGACATCCTTCATCGTTGATATTTTAACTCTTTCGCATGAACTTTCGCACCCTGATAACACTTGCGGCAGCCGTTGCAGCCGGTAGTCCGGCCGCCGTGGCCGATAAAGAAACGCCCAACATAGTCGCCCACATCATGACCGACAGTACCAACTCTGTAGTTCAGCCTGCAGAGCTTTATCAGCGTCTGGTATTTGTGGCCGAGGAGGAATCCCCGCGCGAATCTTCGGGCTCCGCCTCGGGTGATGTTTCGGCTCCGGGATCTCATCAGGCCGGATTCAGAGTGCAGGTGTTCAGCGACAACAATACCCGCACCGCCAAAAACGAGGCCCGGGCCAAAGCCCGTCAGGTCTCGGCACGGTTCCCCAACCTCTCCACATACGTGAGATACACTTCACCTTACTGGCGCCTGAAAGTAGGCGACTTCCGTACCCGGCAGGAGGCCGATGAGGCTGCCGAGCAGTTACGCAAGGCATTCCCTGCATTCAGTAAGGAGATAAGAGTGGTGAGAGACCGAATCAACCTTTCCGATTAAGCATTATGTCACAGGATATTCAGGTTACAGATACTGAAAAACAGATCGCAGGCCACATTTCGGCTATAATAAAGCTGCTTGGTGAGGACGTGAACCGTGAGGGTCTTGTCCGCACTCCCCTGCGCGCCGCCCGCGCTTTATATTACGCCACTCGCGGTTACCGTCAGGATCCCGACACAATAATCAACCGCGCAATTTTCGCCCACGACGGATCGAGAATGGTCGTGGTGAAAAACATCGAGTTTTATTCGCTCTGCGAACACCACATGTTGCCTTTCTTCGGCCATATATCCATAGGCTACATACCCCACGGTAGCACTATAGGCCTGAGCAAACTTGCCCGCATAGTGGATTTCTTCGCCCGCCGCCTGCAGGTGCAGGAGCGTCTTACAGCTCAGATATGCAATCTCGTGTCGGACAAACTCAATGCCGAAGGCGTGATTGTGGAATGCACCGCCCATCATCTATGCATGAAAATGCGCGGAGTGGAAAAGCAGGACAGCACCACAACCACAGTGGAAACCGACGGCCTTTTTGTCGACTCCGCCGAGCTGCGCAACGATTTCTATCGTGCCATAGGTAGGTAATCAGCGTCTTTAACATCTTAAAATTTTGATTTCAGCGCAATTATACATATATTTGCGCATGCAAATTTCTCAATCTTCATCTAAAGTATATCGCTCTGAGATAACGTGGTGGCTTTTTATATCTACCGCTGTAGTTTTCGCAGGTGTGTGTGCATGGATAATCTTGCTTGATCTCAAGGTTTTTCTTTTCGCATTGCCGGCACTGATAATGTGTGCACTGGTTTATTACAATATTTTTACCGGCACACGATATACCATCGAAGGTGATATATTGCATATCAAGTGCGGTGTGTTCATTAATGATCGTGTCAAAATCGCCAATATCAGATCAATCACCAAGACGCGCTCGGTACTGAGCGGACCCGCTCTGTCGACTGACCGCATAATGCTTACCGTCAGCCGCCGCGACAAAATTTTCATTTCGCCCTGCAACCGGACCGATTTCATTGACAGCCTGCTTCGAATCAATCCGAATATAGAGGTGGAATCCGGCCTGTGCGGCAATAGCTGATTATCCTTTAAACACATATTACTCCATGAAAATCAAATCTCTCTTTACCTTATTGATCTTTGCCCTGACTTCGATAATCGCAGTCGCGCAGGATACCGACAAAAGCAAGCCAGTATTCCGTCTATATGATTTAGAATATCAGATAATGCCCATGATTGCCAATTCGGCTATTCCGGGCGAACTCAACGAAGAAGCGTTAACCGACATCAAGCCCGTGATTAATGCCCTTGCCGAAGGTTACAGCCTTGAGCTCGAGTTTAATCCCGATGAAATCGTGGCACAACCGTTTGTGCGTGGCGACGTGAGGGGCATAGTCTATACCTTCCCCGAACCGTTTAAGATGCCGCTTGCTAAATTTGGTGCGATAGTATTTACAAGCGTCACTGAAAACAGGTATTTTACACTTGAATCATCTTTAAAATTCGGTGAAGACGAATCGAAATGCTGGGTACTCGGAGAAACTTCAGCCCCCGGTAACCACAGGAATTTCGGTATTGTCCCCGACTGTGATTCTCCCGAAGCTTTTATCGATCTGCTTGAAAAGATGGATAAGCTGAATCCGTCGAAAAGTGATACTGATGAAAATACGTCCATAAAAATTGAAGAAAAAGAAAAATAAAACCAATATTATCCATGAAAAAAATTTACTACAGTCTTGCTGCAGCAGCGACATTATTGTCAATGCCGCTTCAGGCCATCGCTGCTATCGAAGGTAGCCTCGACCCGGAGAGCGTGGTCGAGCAGTGGTCCGATGACTCTACATTCCCACTCGTATTTGACATTAACTTCAGCGACACCTCTTGGCCTGACACTTGGACCAAGGAGACCGGTCGCGACTGTCCGGAATGGGCCGACGGCGGGTATGTCAACGCCATCCTCGATACCCGTGTCAACCCCGACAGGCTTATCGAATACCCCGTAGTGTTCCACAACTGCGTATTCGCCAACAAGAAATCCTACAACGGGTTTGCAGGAGCCACCGCGGCATTCTCCCGTCAGTATTATCTGGGTGAGAAAGCTACCGGAAACGCGCCCTATATCAACAACTGGCAGGCTGCCGGACACACTCAGTATCTTGAGGATAACATTACCCTCGACACCAAAAACCGCCCCACATATGGCGAGGCCGGTTTCGTGCAGATGTGCCGCAACGCCGCAATCAACGACGCCGACGGCAACCCCGTATCGCTCCACGGATGGATGGAAATCGACCATATACCCTATGTTGACCGCGTGCAATGGTCATGGTCGTCTACCTCATGGGGACGCGGTATAAAGTGCGACTATAAAGTGGCCGACGGTGACTGGAAACCTCTCGTATGGATGGGTTCGGAACGCCAGAAACAGGGCTGGACAAGTTTCAGCGATCAGGGCTATTTTATGGAAAACGTCATCAATGCCTATGATGTATCACTGCGCTGGCGAGTGTGGGACGGCGAGGACTTCGACAATCCCGTGCAGACCGATGCTTCGGGCGCTTGTCCGTTCACGCAGTCTATCGATCCTATGGCTCAGCGACAGGCTCCGCGCGTGCATAAAATCCGCATATTCGGTTCTGAAATCACTCAGTCGCAGGCTGATTTCGCCCGCGAGAATCCCGTAAACGATCCCGGAGAACTCAGCGATCTCGGAAATTTCGGCTTCACAGGCGGTGAAGAAGCTCCCGACACCGACGCTCCCGTAGTGAAATATGTCGTCAACCCCGACGGCTCGGCTGATTTCGCGACCATTCAGGATGCAATCGACGCCGTCAATGCAGGTGAACGTGGTATCATTTACATCATGCCCGGAGTATATAAGGAAAATCTATATGCCGGACGCAAAGGCGAGCCCGCGAAGTTCATAAGCCTTATCGGCGCTGATCCCGAAACCACCGTGATCACTTCGTCCACTCACCGCGAAGGCAACGACAAGACTTATCTTGACTGCTCGGCACTCAACGTATTCTCACCCTGCTTCTATGCCGAGAATCTCACTATCAGCAATACTTCCGGCACCGTAGGCCGCGCCGAGGCTCTTTACACCAATGCCGACAGCCATATTTTCAAGAACTGCCGCATTCTCGGTTTTCAGGATACGTATAAAGCCAACGTAGGCAACCGCGGATATTTCTACGGATGTACTATAGAAGGTGCGACTGACTTCATCTACGATGGCGGACTCGAATGGTTTGAAAACTGCCGCATCAACTCCATACCGGGCGGCAGCTATATCGCGGCTCCGGCCGAGACCATGATGCCGATGAGCAAGGTCATGTATCCCGAGCTCAGTGCCGACGTATTCTATCCCGGACTTTTCTTCAGCAACTGCGAACTTACAGCTGCCGACGGTGTGGCTGCCGGAAGCGTTTATCTGGGTCGCCCGTGGCAGGAGACATCAGGCGCGATGTATCTAAACTGCCGTCTCGGCAATCACATCAATGCAGCCGGATGGAAAGACTGGAACGGTGCTGAACTCAGCTCGGCGCTCTATGAATACTGCAGCCTTAATGCCGACGGCACACCCGCCGACGTAAGCAAGCGCGCTTCTTTCAGCCATCAGGCTACCGAGACCGAAGTTAACGCCTACATCAGCCCCGCGTTCCTCTTCGGCAAAGCTTCAAAAGTCGATTTTGATCCCGTATCGACTATACAGGGTGCATCGGCTCCCGCCATGTTCACGTTCACTTCTACCGGTTTCTCATGGGAGCCTTCAACCGGCGCGATAGCCTATATTATTTACAACAATGGTAAATTCGAGGCTTTCACCGATAAAGCTGAATATGCGGTTCCGGCATCAGCATCGACTACAGGCTACTCTGTAAGTTCGGTTTCGTCGCGCGGTGTCACTTCGGCGCCTGTCGAAGTCAAGGAAGAGGAGACGCTCCTCGCCTTCCCCACTGCCGACGGTTTCGGTAAATATACCTCGGGCGGTCGTGGTGGAAAGGTCGTAAAAGTTACCTCGCTCGCTGATGACGGTTCGGAAGGTACGCTCCGTTGGGCGTTCAACCAACATAAGGGTGAGCCTATAACCATAGTGTTTGAGGTTTCGGGCAATATCGTGCTCAACTCCGAGCTTCGCGTCAACCGTGCCGACTGGACCCTCGCCGGCCAGACTGCTCCCGGCGCCGGAATCCTTATCTCTCATGCCAAGGTCAACCTCGGCGGTTCGCAGAACTTTATTGTCCGCAACATGCGATTCCGCATCGGCCAGAAAAGCGTTGCCGGCGATGTGATGTGCGACAATGCTCTGGGTGCTGAAAACTGCTCAAATTATATCTTCGACCACTGCTCGTTCGGATGGTCAGTGGAAGAAAATATGAATACCGCCGACTGCCACTTCCTCACCGTGCAGTATTGTATGGTACATGAAGGCCTCTACAATGCCGGCCATTCCAAAGGTGCGCGCGGCTACGGCTCGCAGTGGGGCGGTTCACCGGCCACTTACCACCACAATCTTCTCGCTCACAATCAGTCGCGCTCTCCCCGATTCAACGGTGCCCGTGGCGATGACCATGTGGTATTCATGGAATACATCAATAATGTCAATTACAACTACGGCAAGGAAGGTGGATGCTATGGCGGAGAAAACACCGCTCCGGTTTCGAGCTACAACGGCGTCAACTCTGTACACGAATGTAACTTCATCAACAATTATTACAAGCCCGGCCCCGTGTCGTCCACATCTACCGTGACATTCTTCACATCGAGCCTCCAGCGCGACGGGGCAAAATCATGGGCTCCCGCCAAGTGGTATGTCGACGGCAACATAGCCCACGGATTCGATGCCATCACTGCCGACAACTGGAAAGGTGTCAAGGTTGAAGGCTACAAACTGGCCGATATACGCAGCGACGAGCGTATCGTAACATCTACCCCCTACTACAAGCACACCATCGCCGGCCCCGTGGGATCATACATTCCCGAGCGATTCATGATGACTCAATATGAATCAGCTGCCGAAGCATTCAATACCGTTGTCGACCATGCCGGTACTGTAAACCGCGACGCAGTGGAGCAGCGCATAGCACGCGAAACACGCGAAGGCACAGTCACCTATGCCGGTGCCGCTATGGGCAAAGGCATTATCGATACCGAAGGTGATGCCGAAGGCTTCTATTCTTATCCCGCTGATTACACAGTTCCTGCTGACACCGACGGTGACGGTATGCCCGACGCGTGGGAAACTTCAGTTGGTCTCGACCCCGCCACAGCCGACAACAACCGCCTTAATCCCGACGGTTACACAGCCCTTGAAGTATATCTCGCTTCACTCATGGGCGAGAAGATGAATACCAACTTCGACGGCTCCGGCATCGCTGAAATCGTCACCCTCTCCGAGATGACCTACGATGCCGCATCGGCCACGCTCAGCGTATCTCCCGAAGCGGCAGGTAGCACTCTGGCAGTCTACGCTACTGACGGAACCATGATGTACCGCACCGTAGTTCGTGACAACCGGGTAAATCTCTCGCAACTTCCCGCCGGCGTAGCCATAGTACGCCTTACAGGTCGCGGACTCGCTCCCCGCTCACTCAAGATTATTCGTTAACACTTCCCCACCCCATTTCACACCCCGGTCGGCAGCGCGCCGTCCGGGGTGTGTTTTCGGATAAATATAAGGGGAGAATTCGGAAATAAGACCTCACTGAGGATCACAAAAATTTTGGCCGTTATAAGAATAATTACTTACTTTGTAATATGAAGTTCTCCCATATACACGCCCACGACAACGTCAAGCGACAGCTCATCGATATGGTCAGCGACGACCGTATCCCCCACGCTCTTCTTCTTCACGGACCATCAGGCATAGGCAAATTCCTCCTTGCCCGAGCGATGGCGCAGTATATCCACTGCGAGAATCCGGGACCCGACGGTGAAAGCTGCGGCAAATGCAGGGCTTGTATACAGCATGAGACATTCAACCACATCGACACCCATTTCGTATTCCCCGTGGTCAAAACCGACAAACTGCGCGCCCCCGTTTCCGATGATTACATCGACGATTTCCGATCGCTCATGAAATCATCTCCCTATATGGACTTCGAGAAATGGATATCGATGCTCGACAAGAAAAACGCTCAGCCACAGATATACGTATCGGAAAGCGAACTGCTCGAACGGCGCCTGAGCGTCACCACAGCCGGCTCGCGTTACAAAGTTGTGATAATATGGCTCCCCGAGAAAATGAACGAGCAGGCAGCCAACAAACTGCTCAAGATCATCGAAGAGCCCTTTCACGATACCATCTTCATACTTGTATCTGACGATGCCGCCTCTATCCTTCCCACCATCTATTCCCGCTGCCGTCCGATAGAAATGCAACGTCTCAGCGACAGTACCGTAGCCGGTATACTCGAGCGCCGCGCAGCAATGGATCCGGCCGACGCTCTCGCACTCGCCCACATAGCCGAGGGCGACGTAAACCGCGCCCTCAGGTCGCTCGACGCCACAAGCACATCCCGAATGTTTTTCGACTACTTCATCACCCTGATGCGCCGAGCCTATCAGCGCGATGTAAAGGAATTGAAAAAATGGGCCAACGATCTCGCGGGACTCGGCCGCGAGCAGCAACTAAAATTCTATGATTACGCCCAGCGCCTCATACGCGAAAACTTCATCTACAACTTCTCTCTGCCCCAACTCAACTACCTCAACACCGAAGAACAGAAGTTTTCGCGCAACTTCGCCCGCTTCATATCCGAAAACAACGCCGAAAAAATTATCAGCGCCATGAATCAGGCACAGGAAGATATCGCCGGCAATGCCAACGGCAAAATAGTCAACTTCGATTTCGCGATAAAAATGATAATATACATCAAGAACTTCTGACCCGAAACAGACCATAAACTATCCGAAAAGTCATATTTTTAAAAATTATCGCAAAAAACATTCCAAAAAATTTGCACAGCTCAAAAAAACGCCCTACCTTTGCATCGCATTTGAGAAACACAGCACCGCTGTAAACCTCAAAAGCAAAAAAATACTGACTCCGTAGCTCAGTTGGTAGAGCAAATGACTCTTAATCATTGGGTCGAGAGTTCGAGCCTCTCCGGGGTCACT
>JAIDUB010000098.1 GCA_029060405.1 Duncaniella sp.
CGCAAATAATCAGACGAAAAACTTCCTCCGAACTTGCTCCCACATACTTGATGGGACTTTTTCAGTGCCCTCGAAAAAATCGCGTCCCTACACGGTCAAATTATACAGAACGGGGCGCTCCTGATGGGGCGCCCCGATAGTATAAGGGTGGGGATGGATTATTTCACGAGTACCTTCACGCCGTTGACAATGTAGACATTGCCTGCAGCGGGACGAACCACGCGACGGCCGTTGAGGTCATATACCTCGGTGTTGCCGTTATTGATGTCGCGCATGATGGCGTCGATGCCGCTCATGGACTTCGTCATCTCGGCGGTCACGTAAGCGTCGATACTTTCGGTGAAGTCAGCCTTACCGGTGTAGGTGGTGTAGAGCGTGTGCTCGATGGTGATGTCAACTTCATGACCGAGTACCTCGAGTGCGTTGATGTCGGTGATCACAACCTGACCGTTATCGCCGGTAGTGTATTCCTTCTCGAGGAATTTTACAGTTGCATCAGCGATGGGCTCGTAGGTCTCCTTATCAAGTGCTATCACGGTGAGGGTAGCCTTAGCTGCCTTAAGGGTTACGGGAGCGTAAGCGTCGATACCTTCGGTGAAGTTAGCCTTGGCCTCTACGGGTTCATATCCGTCCTTGTAAACGGTGAAGTCGATTTCCTTACCTATTACTGAGGGTCCGTGGAGATCAGTGATCACAACCTGACCGTTATCGCCGGTCTGCACTTCCTTGTCCTGGAAGTAAACCCAAGCGTCGGCAACGGGTTCGTCGGCTTCATCAGTAACGATCACGGTGAGGGTGGCCTTAGCTGCCTGAAGGGTTACGGGAGCGTAAGCGTCGAACCCTTCGGTGAAGTTAGCCTTGGCCTCTAAGGGTTCATATCCGTCTTTGTAGACAGAGAAGTCGATTTCCTGACCGAGCACTGCGGGAGCGCTGATGTCGGTGATCACAACCTGACCGTTCTCGCCGGTCTGCACTTCCTTATCCTGGAAGTAAACCCAAGCGTCGGCAACGGGTTCGCCTTCCTCGTCGGAAACGATCACGGTGAGGGTAGCCTTAGCTGCTACGAGCTCAACGGTCTCCTCGGAGTAGCGCTTAACGGCTTCGGGGAGCTCAAACATTTCGTAGCCGTCCTTGTAAACTACGATCTTCTGAGTTGCGGTGGCGGGATAGGGGAAGTAGGCCACACCTTCAGCATCGGTGGTCACGCCTTCCACGCTCCAGTCTTCAAATGTCACGATAGCACCTTCTACGGGCTTTCCGTCGACAGTTGCGGTCACCTTGACGAGGTTGGGCACCTCGAGGTTGAATTCACCACTCTGGTTGGCGTAATAGCCGTCTAAATTAGCTTTATAAACTATGAGACCTCTTGTCGGGAATGTGAGGTGACCCTCGGAAATGGTACCGGGACGGCCGCTTTCAAGGCTGAGGTCGTCGCCGTCGCCGAGATTCACACCCATCGGCACGGTGGGGATTTCCACGTAAGTGGAAGTGGTGGCGTCGATGGTGATGTAGTGGTTGCAGTCAGAGTGGCCTTCGAACATTACGCCGTAAGTGGGCATGTTCTTGTAAGGATTAACCATGCACAGCATACCGGGTGTAGCCTTGTTCTCAAGGAGTTCCACTTTGTAGGTGGGATAGGTGGGATTTCTGAAGAAGAGAGGCTCGAATGTATCGTCGGTGAAGTCAACCTTTCCGAGCGATACCCATTCTTCGGGGTTGAGGTCGTGGTTTACGTAGAAGTAGATGGCACCACCGCCTACCACATTGCCGTCGGCATCAAGTGCTGCTGCCACAAGGGTGTAGTAACCGGCTGCGTCTTCAGCCTTGAATTGATAGTTGTAAGCACCTTCTTCGATTGTGCTACCGTTTTCTCCTACATATCCGAGGTTTCCTTCACTCGCCGAGAAAATGCCGGAGAAGATGCCATATTTTATTGCGGCCACATCGGTGCCGGCTGCGAAGGCAAATGACCACTTGTTGTCGGCATTGCATAAGTCGCTCATCGAGGCTACGCTGAAAGAGTAGTCTTTCGCTCCGGGAAGTTTTACGTCAAATGCCAGCGACCATGCGTAAGCTTGTCCGTCATAATTGCAATAGAAGGCACCTTCACCGAAAATAATGTTGCCTCCATTATATTTACCGGGTTCATCGGGAGTAACGGTGAATGCCGAGCCGTCGCTTGTGTCGGTAAGATAGAGGTCGAAATCAGCTTCCACCGAGTTATCTTCGGGATTTACGGTGAAGATCACGGTTGAAGGTTTGCCGTCGGTCTGTGCATAGATTTCCTCTTCGTTCAGATATGAAGTGGGGTATATGTCGTAGAGCATATACTGGTTTTCGTTGGTCTTGCTTACGTAAGCGTCAACTTCATATGCGGGGAAAGGCGTGGTGACACTATAAGCTGCGTAGAGGAATCCATCGGTATACTGAGCCTTGCCGAGCGAAGTCCACTTGGTGAGGTCAACATCTCCGGTGACGGGATCATCGGGAGTCCCGCCCTCTATGAGTTCAGTACCTTCGGGGAACACGATTGTGATAGGCTGAGACTGGTGGCTGCCGCCGAGAGATTTGATGAGGAACGCATTGAAACCAAAAGTTACGGTGCCATTGTCAAATACGCCGTCGCCGTTAGTGCCTCTCTGCTCTATTTCTATCGTGTTTATATCTTCGTCAGTGAAGGCGAGTGTGTTGAGATACTCTGCCTTGACTTTCTTGGTTTCAGGATCGACTGTCAGTATGAGGTTGGATTCCTTTCCGCCTACCAGCTCGAAGGAATAGTATCCGTTAAGATTTGATAATACATCTTCAGGGAACACATTGGTGAGAAGGAACTGGCAGCCGTTTTTCTTATTGCGGTAAGAAAGTACTTTGTACGGAGGAAGTTTATATTTGTCAAGCTCCGTATTGGCGCCCCACGAAGCATAGATGATACCGTCGGTATACTCTGCTTCGCCAAGCAGCGTCCAGTCGTCCATGTTGAGGCTCTGGTCGTCATCGTCGTCACCGCCGCCTTGCTCGCCGTCGGGAAGCGAGGCTGTGAATGCGAAGCCTTCCTCTGATTCATCCATTGCAGGAATGGAAAGTACTGCGGCACCGGCTTCGAAAGAGAACACTCCGTTGCGGAAGGTTCCGGCTTTCTTCGCTTCAAGCGCTACTTCAAAACTGCTGTAAAATGTAAGATTTGTGTCAAACTCGAGTGTAACCGATGAACCATCTACGGTGAAAGTAGCGGTCGACGGTTTGTCGTCGGTCTGAGAGAAATAATTGGTCATGGAGAGATAGCTGGCGGGATAAATATCATAGAACAGATATTTATTTTCGTCAGTTTTGCTCTGATATACAGGTACGGCATAAGAATATGCTTCGGTGGCATATCCTTGCATTTCCACCTTGTATACCAATCCGTCGCCGTATTTACCTTCGCCGAGGTAGTTCCATTCGTCAAGGTTCACATCATTGGCGGGAGCTTTTTTTACCTTTAGTCCGGCTTTGTCAACCGATACAGTCTTGTGCCTGAGCGCTGAAAGCTTCTTTGCCTGAGCCTTTGCGACGGTCATTGTCGCGGGCTGGAGATTGGCATTGAGCATCATGGCATTTCTCAGGTCACCTTTTGCCGATACGCCTAATACTGTCAGGGCGGCAATGATTAATAACGAGAAAAATTTTTTCATAAATGCTGAAATAAATGATGATGATTCTTTAGGATAAGCGGCCTTGTGGTGTCAAGATTATACCGGATTTTATGCCTGAAACGTGCATGAAAAAACCGGTGTCACACGGCCGGCGTGACAACGTAAGGAAAATCTGCACAAATATAAGGCCTTATTTTTAAAACTCCAAGAAATAAGGCGTTTATTATTGGAATTTGTTATGATTTTGGCTATTTTTTATCCAAAACGCTACTTAGGGCAGCGATTTTGCGTCATTGTGCTATTTTTTTGCCGTAGATGCTTCATGCGATTCCTCACTGCCCGTAGCTCCGTCTCGTCTTTCTTGCGGTGCGGGATTCTATCAGCCTGCATTGAAAAAGCGGGGCGCCCCATCAGGAGCGCCCCGCCTGTATCGGGTGGATTGCGTGATTATTTCACGAGCACTTTCACGCCGTTGACAATATAGACATTGCCTGCGGCGGGAGCTGCTACGCGGCGACCGGTGAGGTCATATACCTTGGCTTCACCGTTGGTAGCGTCGGCTGCGATGCCGGCGATGCCGGTGGTGTTGTCGGCCTCAAGGGTGATTGTTGCGGTAGGTTTAAGATTCTCGAAGATAACTGTACCGTTGTAAGTTATATAACCGGTCTTCGATACGGTGATGTCCATTTCCTTACCGATATATTCGGGAGCGCTGAGATTGGGGATTACAACGCGACCGTTTTCATTGGTGGTATAAGTCTCGCCGTTGAATGTTACGGTTGCGTCAGCTACGAATTCATAGTCAGCGTCCATTACTGTGACGGTGAGCGATATTATGGTGGCTTCAAGGGTTACCTCGGCAGTAGCGTCGAGGTCTTTGGTGAAGTCAGCTTTGCCCTCGTAGAATTCATAACCATCTTTGAGTACTGTAAAGTCAACTTCCTTGCCGGTTACTTCGCTTGGATCGATGTTAGCAAATACAGCCTGACCGTTTTCATCGGTAGTGGTTTCTTCATTGTTGAAGTTTACGGTAGCATCAGCAAGGGGCTCGCCGGCTTCATTTTTAACGGTGATGGTCAGTTTTGCAGTCTCTCCTACAATGAGTTCAGTGCCTTCGGGGAACTTGATGGTGACAGGGTTGGATGGATTATGGTAGCCGCCCCATGAGTCCATTACAAATGTACGTTCAGGAAGTGTAATAGTACCATCGTTGAATGTGCCTTTTGTTCCGGAGGCGGTAATGGTGATGTCTTGATCACTACCTTCTTCCTCATTAAAATAGAGAGTGCTGTTAAGCTGAGCAGTAACCTCTTTAGTTGTAGGATCTACTGTAAGGATGAGGTTAGACGCCTTATTATCGCGGAGAGCCACACCATTACCCCTAACTTTTTCTAATTCCTCAGCGGGATATACATTTGCAAGCAGGAATTGGTTGGGGTTTTCTTTATTGCGGTAAGAAAGCACATTGTAGGGATCGAGTTTATAGGTGGTGTTACGCCAGATAGCGTAGATGATACCGTCGGTGTATTCAGCTTCACCGAGAAGTTCCCAGTTGTTGAGGTCAATATCCTGTGTCACATCGTTGTTATCGTCCCCTTCATCACCGTTATCGCCACCTTCATCGCCTGCGGGCAGTTGAGCGGTGAATGCAAGTGACTTGATATTGCCGGCGGATATAGTTCCTGCAGGAAAAGAGAATACACCGTCTTTATTGGTGCCGGTACCTGTAACTGTAAATTCTTGGGGTTTGTTCTGATTTAAAAGATGAAAATCAATTTCCATAGAAACTGATTCGCCGTCTACTGTGAAAGTTACTGTAGAGGGCGTGTCGCCATCTTTAGTGGTATAGTAAGTCATTTCGAGAAATGATGCAGGGTATACATCGTAGAAAAGATATTGATTTTCATTTGCTTTGTTCTGATATACAGGACATTCAATTGGAAATGTTTGCTGGGCGTATCCGCTCATTTCAATATTATATACTATGCCATCATTATAAACACCTTCACCGAGGTAAGTCCATTCGTCGAGATTGACATCGTTGTCGGGAGCAGTCTGAGCTGATGCGCAGAAGAAAGTGAGCGCAGCCACTGCTAATGTGTAAAGTTTTTTCATAAAAATGAATTGAAATAAGAAATGTTTGTACAGTAATAGCTTTTTGCCGATTTACGGCGACACACGACAATTAAAGGAAAATCGCCGCAAAGATAAGGCGATATTGGCTAATTTCCAATAATTTCGGGTAATTTTGTAGAAAATTGATATGTTTTTATTCTGAATTTTTATTAAAGTGCCATTTCGGGCTGTAGATTGCAGGGCGGTTGTAAATACGGCGGTTTTTGTGTAACTTTGCGATACTGATTCACCGGCACAATGTAGGGACGGTGCTTTGCACCGTTGGTCACGCCCGGCGGAGCGAAAGTCGCCTGCATTGGCTGTAACATACTTTATATAAATATATGGACCAATCACGAAACCTCAAGCCGCTGATCGGCATGAATCTCGAGCAACTCAAAAGCGTGGCCTCGCAGGTGGGGCTGAAGCCCTTTGCCGCCGGCCAGATTGCCCGCTGGCTGTATGAGAAGCGTGCGGTGTCGATCGACGATATGACCGACCTTTCGCTTCACGCGCGCGCGAAATTAAAAGATGAGTATTGCGTGGGCCGCACAGCGCCCAAGGCCGAGGCCGTGAGCGTCGACGGCACGGCCAAGTATCTTTTTGAGGGTGCGGGTGGCCGCGACGTGGAGGCTGTATTTATCCCCGATCGTGACCGGGCTACGCTGTGCGTGTCGTCGCAGGCCGGCTGCCGCATGGGCTGCAAGTTCTGCATGACGGGTCGGCAGGGCTTTCACGGGCAGCTCACCGCGGCGCAAATTATCAATCAGATATTGTCGGTGCCCCGCAGCGAGGATCTGACCAATATAGTTTTCATGGGCATGGGCGAACCTATGGACAACATCGACGAGGTGCTTCGTGCCATCGAGATACTCACAGCCAAGTGGGGTATGGCATGGAGTCCCAAGCGCATCACCGTATCATCTATCGGTAAGCTCGACGGGCTGCAGCGGCTGCTGCGCGAGACGTCGGTGCACGTTGCGCTCAGCATCCACTCACCGTTCCCGTCGGAGCGCGAGGGGCTCATGCCCGTGCAGCGCGCCTATCCCGCGGTGAAGGTGATCGAAGCTATGAAGGCTTATGACTTCACGGGGCAGCGCCGCCTCTCGGCCGAATATATTATGTGGGACGGCGTCAACGATGATCTGCGCCACGCCGAGGCGCTTGCCCGCTTGCTCAAGGGAGTGAAATGCCGTGTCAATCTGATTCGCTACCACGCGATAGGTGGCGACTTCGCGGGTCGCCCCGCATCGCGCGAAAAGATGGAAGTCTTCCGCGACCGTCTCAATGAGCTTGGCGTGACCGCCACCATCCGCGCCTCGCGCGGCGAAGACATCGACGCCGCCTGCGGCATGCTCGCCGGCAAGAAGCAATCCGGGAGCAGCTTAATCTGATAGGATTTTTGTATCGACTAATGTATTAAAGGATAGCCTAATCCTATATAAATTTGCATCGACAAAGTAGGGACGGTGCTTTGCACCGTTTCCGGCAGCGACCAAATCCGAAAGGAACTTGCATCGCCATCGCTTCGCGATGTCTCAAAGTGTGTTCTGAATGTATTATCTTGAAACTCCGCCATTTAACCGATTTTCACCACTCGCTCCTATTACCCCAAATGTTAAATAACTGTTAAATATATCGGAAAAATTTGGTGGATTCGTGAAAACTCTCTACCTTTGCACTCGCTTTT
>JAIDUB010000099.1 GCA_029060405.1 Duncaniella sp.
TGCGTCTCGTGGGCTCGGAGATTTGTATAAGAGTCTGTTACAACACTGTACACATCCTCATCTGGTCTATATGTCAGAAAATACTTTAATAAATTCTCAACTTTGCGAGTAGCCTTTGATCCTTTCAAAAAATCATCGCATAGTGCTATGAAACTACTGCGAATAGTTTCATCCTCATACTTCGCTGAGAGTGCCATTAATTTGGTGATAGTGGTTCGGTCTTTGGCGAGTTGAGTCTTTACTTTGATGTTATCTGGTTCCTCCTCCGTCAGGTCTCCGGCGTTAAACATATCAATCCTTCTCCAATATGTATTATTGAGAAGATTGTACAACTCTTCTGCGTGTTCCCTGTCCTCTTTTTCCCGTCTTGATTCCTTGCCCTTTTCTGCTCTGATTTGGAGATTTGCAAGCGCTTTAAAGTATCGGTAAAACTCCTCTGCTGTCTCTTTGTCCTGATCAATAATTTCGGGAAGTTTCTCAACAACGCCCTTAAAGTCCATTCTGAAATAACGCACACGTCCTGGACTGTCTGATTTTTGGCGCGTTTCTATTTGGAGCATGCCCATTGCGCAAAACATCTTTATAACTCTTTCAATGCGTCTGCGTTTCAACCGCGTTTCTCTTTCTATCCTTTCAAGTGAATAGTAAAACGGCTTATAGCCGAAAATGAGGCTTTGTTTAATTGTCAGCCAATCGAACAAAATAACCTCATCATCGGCTAAAAGATAGGTTGCAAGCCGTTGGATATTGACGCATAGAGGGCAATGCTTAGTTGCAATTTCCTGTTCTGTCATTACTCCGCAAGCCAATAGAGTTTATAGTTTACCCCGTCCGGGCGTGTCACTCTCTTGTCGGCAATTCCTATGCCCTTGCGCCTCATCATGGAGATATGCCCGCGCGGGTCACACAGTCCCAGCTCGCGGGTAATGTCGGCAACAGTATAGCGTCCTCCACGGCGTAACATATCATAGAGGCGCCGCTCCTGTCGGGTCAGTCGGTTGGGTGCGGTCGGATTCATGCGGCACCTCCTTCCCCAATACAAAAAGCAGCTGCGTTGCTTTCCGCTTCCTGCCGGGTGTTGACGCGGTTCTGCTTCATCCATGCCTCAACCTCCGCGCGGTCAAAATATATCTGCTTGCCACGGGGCCGGTAATAAGGTATTTCGTTTTTGCTTGTAAGATTGTAGAGGTGATTTTTGCTTAACCCGGTGAGCAATACAACATCATCGAGGGTTAAAACATTCTTGGCGGCTAATAGCGTGTTGCGCTTAATTTCGGCCAGCTCGTTCAATAGAATTTCTTCCATGATAAATTGTGTTTATTGGTTTGACAATAAACACATCCTTATCCGTGGCCCATACCCCTCACGGGGTCAACATCATCAATACTATGCCCTGCTCACGGTTGCAGTTATCAGCATAGCGCAATAGTCTGTGTTTTTCTTATGTTACTACAAAGTTAGCTAAAAGTTCATTAACCTCAAAAAATAATTAATGTTTCTTTACTGTTTACCGAAAATGTTGTTTACCAGATTGACGGCTTCCACTTTCTTTGCGTCCACGATCTTTGCGTATATCTGCGTTGTCGTTACCTTGGAGTGTCCCAATAGCTTGCTCGTTGTGTATAGATCTGCGCCCAGAGTCAGCATCAGCGTTGCAAACGTGTGCCGGGCAACGTGAAATGTCACGTGCTTCTTTATGTCGGTGGTATCAATCCACTTTTTCAGGTGCAGCCGTCCAACGTGATACTCTCCAACATTAAAAATCTTTTCTGAATCAGCGGCTGCTCCACGTTCCGGAATCCACCTCAGAGCTTCAGGAGATAAAGGCACATGAAGGGGTTGGCGTGTCTTCCTCACGATAATACGCGCAAATGTCTGTCCGTTCTGCTCCGTAATATTTCCCCACGTCAGAGCCTCAACATCGCTATACCTCAACCCACAAAAGCAACAGAATATAAAAGCCCGTTTGATATTCTCGTGCTTGGCCGGTGTCTCCATCAGTGTTTTTATTTCATCGATCGTAAGGTATTCCCTCATTGATTGGCCGTATTTCGGTTTCTTCAGGGGGTCAACTTTGAACATTGGATTTGCTGTTATTACCTCCTCTCGTACCGCGACATTGAGGGCACAGGTTAACATTGTCATATAACACTCGGCGGTAGATGGCGCCAGAGGGGTACCCTTAAACGTGGTGCAATTTAACAGATACTCAATGAATCCCTCGCAAAATTCTTTCGTTATGTCCCGAAGTCTTGCGCCGGCGTTATACTTCTCCAGATGATTTTTAAGGGCAATGAGATGAAGATTATAACGGCTCTCGGCATTGCGTTTCTTTACGGTCTCCGCATATTGGTCAATCCAATCGGACAACTTGATTTTTGAGCGGACGGAGGCGGATGTTAATCCGGCTTTGCTGTTAGCGAGTTCGATTATCTTCTGGGCCTTGATGGCGTTGGCGGCTTGGAGTGTATTATGGTTGGTGGTCTTGGCTGCTTGATCAGTTTCCGGAATGAGATATAGCCGCAAAAATAGATATTCGCGCCTGCCGTTCTGGTACATGTCGAGATATAGAGACTTGTTACCGTTCGCAAGCGTCTTCGTGCGGAGCCTTATAGGCTCCTTGATTTTAGCCTGTTTCTTGGATCTTGCCATTTCGTTACTATGATTTGTTACCGGCGCAAATTTACGAATTATCCGGGGGCTATACAATAGCGAGTAACAAAATAAGTAACAAAAGTAACATAATAATCCACGAAATAAAGTGAAATTACATCGGAGTATACCGCGCTAATTCGCTGATTTTACTTCATTATAGTTATTTGTTAGTTCACGGTTAATCGTATCATTACGACTTTGGATCGTATCATTAATTACACTGATTTAACCAAGGCGATTGATAAAGCCTACAATGAACAGAAAAACAACAACGCGGGCACCATACCCGAGAAGCTCGGCAACCGCAATGCCGGAAAATTCGGTATCTCCATGATTCTTGCCGACGGTCGCCGCTACAACGCAGGCGATACCGACACACGGTTTACGCTCGGATCACTTGCCGATCTTCCCATTCTCGCCCAGCTTTTCAGCCAGAAACCGGTTGAGGAGGTAATGAATAAGATGGGAGGCTGCGGATGCGCTTGCAATCAGGCGAATAAGGAAGTCAAAGAAACACTCAAGAAACAGCATGCCCACCTGCGCGGCTTGCGCGAACTGAGCATGGTGGAGCCAACGGGCGACATCGACGCCAAGATGGATATCATGTCGACTACTCTTTACAATCTCACGGGTGCCGCTCCGGTAATGGACGACGATCTTTATAAAGCCCGCATGGATGAAATCAGAGCTAATGATACGGTCAACGAACTTGCCGCCGCTGATTATTTCCTCTACGATGACGCTGCCCTCACGCTTGATGCGTATGCACGCCTGCATTCGATGCAAGTTACCACCGAACAGCTTGCCAACATGGGCGCCACAATCGCGGCCGACGGTGTCAACCCCTCAACAGGGGCCAACGTATTCGACGGCGAAAACTCGGCTCCTCTGATTGCCTCGATGGCTGCCAAAGGTCCTCATAAAATGCGCCGTCAGTGGCTGGCCATTACAGGAGTGCCCGCCGTATGCAGCTTCGGCGGCGGATTTCTCGCAGTAGTGCCCGGCGTGGGTGCTTTCGCGGCGTTCTCTCCCGAACTCAACGAAGCCCTCATCCCTGTCAAAGCGGCTCTCGCCCTCAAGAGCATTTTCACTTCGCTACAGATCAACGCTTTCGGCAGCGCCCGAATCGTAGTCAAGTAAGGCTCTACACAACCTACATATATTCACTGCTGCCTCCCGCTTGGTCATGTGATCAACGGGAGGTAGTTTTTTATGAGATTTTGATTACCTTTGCAGCATAAAACCGTTTCAATCATGGACAATCCCCGATATTTTGAAATTGCGTCAGCGCCATGCTATCTCGATAAGTTTGTCAGGAAGGCATTCGCCGATGAGGGATATACTGAAATCTCTACCCCCGACGACACCGCACGATGCACTGTCGTGTACATTTCCACCGACGGCAATATTACACCTGACAGAATCGACTGCACTAAAGCAGAAAATCTCGTCATAATAGCGCCCCACTACACAGTATTACCTGAAGTTTCATCTAAGGATATTCCGGTTACGATATTACGCGCTCCTTATATAATCGGCACCGGTATGGGCGGACTAATGCGCGATTTAGTCGCCATGGTCGGAAGGGGCACTATGTTTCACATCGAGGGCAACGCAGCCCGCGTGAGTGTAATCCACGCGATTGATGTGGCGCGTATAGCGGCGAAGATGGCCGGAATACCGGGCGATTACGCAATCACCGACGGGAGCGATACCAAGTGGTGCGACCTGATAGAAGCGCTCTCGGTGAGAGTTGGCCACAAACGCATATCCACATTCGGCAACAAGAAAGTAAAATGGCTCACTTTAGCCGGCAAGCTGTGGGGAGGCCCCGACAAAAGAACCGTAACGGCCATCACTACAGATGCCACGCTGATCCCCTCGGAGCTCCCTATTGAATACCACCCGATAGTAGTGGTGGACTATCTCACCAATCATGAGTATACCGATGAAGACCTCTGAGAAAATCTCCCGCTTTTTCGAGAACAGTTTCCTTACAGCCAAGGGTATCGTAAAGATAATACTTCAGTCACGTCGTTGCGGATTGAAAGCGGAGGATAGACGTGGCAAGCGTCTTATCATAATGGGCAACGGCCCTTCTCTCGCCGAAACGATATCGAATCATTCCGATGCCTTACTCAATAGCGACACTATGGCTGTGAATTTCGCTGCCAATGCCCCGGAATTCTTCACCCTCCGCCCAAAATACTACATTCTTGCCGATCCGCATTTCTTCAGTTCACATAACGATAATGTAAAAAAACTGAAAGAAAATCTGTCAAAGGTATCGTGGGAAATGACTCTTTTAATCCCGCACGGAGTCAGCCTGACTGGTTTGGAAGAAAATCCCTGTATTAACGTGGCGCGCTTCAATGCTACGGGCGTGGAAGGCTTTGACTTATTCACCCGGACAGTCTACAGCCGCGGCCTCGCAATGCCACGCCCACGCAATGTACTGATACCGGCCATAATGTCGGGAATCTTGTCAGGATATAAAGAAATTTTCATCGTGGGGGCCGACCACACGTGGACTCAGACATTGAGCGTGACCGACAACAATGAAGTAGTGAGCGTCCAGCCTCATTTTTACAAAGAGTCATCAGAGGAGAAAGACCGAGTAAGGGCTGTATACCGCAATGTGAGGATGCACGATATACTCTACAGCTTCCACGTGGCATTCCGCGCCTATCATCTCATTAAGCGTTTTGCCGACAGCAAAGATGTAAGCATCATCAATGCCACGCCCGGCAGCTTTATCGATGCTTTTCCGCGAGCGCAACTTTGACAGCCGGCAGCATAAAAAAAATTGCAACCGCCTGTGGTTTCCGAGCCAGCAGGCGGTTGCGATTTTTAAGTAGAGTACTATGCGTAAAAATCCAGTAGAAAATATGATCAGACGTGCATGATAAAAGCACATACCTATCAGTTTTACCTTAGAAAAAGTAGCGTTGAAAACGCGTGTGTCGTATAAATCCTATGCTGATAAAATTTTCACATTGCAAATTTACGCAACAATCAATAGCAATTTAGAGTCATTGAGCGGAAATATAAACGATTTATCATTTATTTAAATATTACCGCACTAATTTTCAATATATTACGCCATACGTCTATATAATGAAATATAAACGCAAATATAAGCTCTTAAAGCCTGAACGGGATAGTCAGGCAGTAGTATACGGGCACTTTGACCCCGCCCCTTATGCCGGGTTGCCACCGCGGCATCGACGAAATGACACGCACCGCTTCGCGGTTGAGATCATCGCTCACTCCGCGCACTACCGCAACGTGAGAAAGAGCACCGTCGGGGTTGACAATAAAGCCGCACACGACCCGGCCTTCCACTCCGGCCGAATAAGCTTCGCGAGGATACCGGCGTTCACTGTTGATGAAACTTACGAGGGCTTGTTCGCCACCCGGGAATGCAGGAGAGATTTCCACCGCGCTCACATCGTAAGCCTCGATGTGAGAGGTTATCGATACTGTCACGCCTGTCGAGAATCCACCATTGTTTAGTTCCGACGACTGAGCTGTGGCAACTCCCGTGAAAATAATAGTAAGAATTAAGGTTGATAAAATATTTCGCAGTAGGTTCATAGAGAGATTTATGATGAATCTGATGCAAAAATATGAACTATTTCCCTAACATCCTCATCTGCTTACGGCGTTTTGAGATAGATTAGATTTGTTTTTGTTTTGTTGACAATTATGGCCAATTTTGCGACCGATTATACTAAACACCTTTCCGCGCGCGTTATAATATAGCTTGCAGCGTTACGGCCTGAAGCATCACCATTCTTTCAATCATTTATGTATCAAACATTTCTGCGCATTCTCACTGCGATATTGATCGTCACTACAGGCCTTTATGGCTCTGCACAGGATTCGTCGCCGTCATACAATTTTCTCAACATAGCGTCCTCCACCCGTGTATACGGTCTCGGAGGAGTCAATATTTCCACTATCGACGACGACATCAACATAGTTGACCAGAATCCGGGTCTGCTGGGGGCGGAGATCGGTATGCAGTTGGGATTCAACTACATGCACTACATAGGCGACTCAAATTTTGCAGGAGTTAAATTCGGACGTGCCGCCGGCGAACACGGGGCTTGGGCTATGGGACTGCAATACCTCGGGTATGGTTCTATAAAAAGCGCTGATATCAACGGTGTCCTCACAGGTGAGTTTTCACCTAAGGATCTTGTAATAAATGGCATATATGCCCATGATATATCCGACCGGTGGCGCGGCGGCATCAACGTGAAATTCGTTTACAGCACTTACGATGCTTTTACAGCCATGGCGCTTGCCACCGATCTCGGCGTGAATTATTATGACCCTGACCGCGACCTGTCGTTTTCGGCTGTCGTCGCCAATCTTGGAGGACAGATCAAGCGCTTCAACGAGAGCTACGACCGCCTTCCCATTGACCTGAGACTTGGCTGGACGCAATCGTTTGGTTCGCTGCCTGTACGCTGGTCTGTTACAGCATGGAATCTTACGAAATGGCATCTCCCCTATTACGATGCAGGCGACGGAAGCCTGTCGGCCGATCCGAAGGTGAAAGACTCTTTCGGCTCCAATCTTTTCCGGCATCTGATATTCGCCGCCGACTTTGTTCCGAGCGAGAAATTCAATATCGGCATCGGATATAATTACAAGACACGCACCGACATGGCCACTTATCAGCGTAATTTCCTTTCGGGCTTCTCTATTTCGGCCGGACTCAAGGTAAGGAATTTCAATCTGGGTGTCGCATTTGCCCAGCCTCATACCGGAGCAACCACGCTGATGCTAAATATTTCCACTAATCTCTACGAATTCTAAATATTCCTTTATATGCACTCCCATCCCATCACAATAGCTATCGACGGATACTCATCATCGGGCAAAAGCACCATGGCTAAAGCTCTTGCCAAAGAAATCGGATACCGCTATATAGATTCCGGAGCGATGTATCGCGCCGTGACCCTCTATGCCATGCGCTCGGGACTTATCGACGACAAGGGTAACATTGACGTCAGCGCTCTGGTCAAGGCTCTCCCTCACATCACTATAGATTTTGAAGTGTCGGGCGACCGGCAGGTGACAATTCTGAACGGAGAGAATGTTGAAAAAGAAATACGCAGCCTCGAAGTCTCGGCCAATGTCTCGCCCGTGGCTGCGATTCCTGAAGTGCGTCATGCCCTTGTGAAGATGCAGCAGGCTCTGGGCACTGAAGGAGGTATAGTAATGGACGGCAGGGATATAGGTACCACAGTGTTCCCTCATGCTGAAATGAAGGTATTCTGCAATGCGTCGGCCGAGAAACGTGCCACCCGCCGCTTTCTCGAGCTCAAGGCCAAGGGCGAGACCGTGGATTATGATGCCGTGTTGGCTAATGTGCTGTCGCGCGACCATATCGACGAAACGCGCAAGGAAAGCCCGCTCCGCCGTGCCGACGATGCTGTAGACCTCGAAAACTCCGAAATGA